>DATDCR010000307.1:0-13437 GCA_036524215.1 Burkholderiales bacterium | reverse complement strand
CCCGGCGCGCCGCAGCGTCTCGAGCACGTGGCCGACGCGCGCCGCCTCGACGTCGGCGAACGCCATGACCTCGACCTGCTCGGCCGGCGTCATGACGTCGGCCACCGTCAGCTCGTCGCGCCGCAGGCCGCGATCGATGGCGACGCGCATCGGCCGCTCGCTCAGGAGGTCGGCGGCGCTGATGACGCCGAAGACGTTCTCGTGGTCGTCGGCCACCAGCAGCAGCCGCACGCCGCGCGTGATCATGAACTGGTTGGCGCCGGCGAGCGGCGCCTGCGGGCGAATGGTGGCCGGCGCGACTCGCACGAGGTCGGTCATGGCCTGCAGCGCGGGCGATTCCATGCCGACGCCGGCGGCGGGCGGCGCGAGCGGCCGCCGGAAGCCGGCATTGCTTCCCAGCTCGCGGATCGGCAGCGGCTGGTAGTCGCGTTCCATCGGGAGCCTTATGGGTGCGCGGCCTCGAGGCGGCGCGCGCGCGCTCGGCGGTCGGCTTGCAGGTAGCGGTGCAGCTCGATCAGCGCCTGGCGGTAGACCTCGCGCTTGAAGTCGATCACGTTCTCGAGCGGAATCCAGTAGTCGTGCCAGCGCCACGCGTCGAACTCGGGGTGGCCGCTCGCGCGCAGCTTCACGTCGCAGTCGCGGCCGACCATGCGCAGGAGGAACCAGATCTGCTTCTGTCCCCGGTAGGCGCTCTTGCACTCGCGCCGCGTCCAGCGCTCGGGCACCTCGTAGCGCAGCCATTCGCGCGTGCGCCCGAGCACGCGCACGTGGGCCGACTGCAGGCCGATCTCTTCCTCGAGCTCGCGGTACATGGCCTGGACCGGCGTCTCGCCGTGCTTGATGCCGCCCTGCGGGAACTGCCAGGCATGCTGATTGACCCGCTTGCCCCAGAAGACCTCGTTCCGGGGGTTGGCCAGGATGATGCCGACGTTCGGACGGTAGCCTTCCTTGTCGAGCATGGCTGCGCCCTAAGTTAACGCTCAGTTAGAATGCGCGCTACGATTTTTCCATAGCCCATTGGCAAAGACAATGCCAATGCCGGCCCATGAAAACCTCCAAGTTTTTCGTTGCGACGCAGAAAGAAGTGCCTGCCGAGGCGGAGATTGCCAGCCACCGGCTGATGCTGCGCGCGAGCCTGATCCGGCGCCTTTCGGCCGGCGTGTACACCTGGCTGCCGCTCGGCTTGCGCGTGGTGCGCAAAGTCGAAGCCATCATCCGCGAGGAAATGAACCGCGCCGGCGCGCTCGAGCTGTCGATGCCCGTGGTCCAGCCGGCGGAGCTGTGGCAGCAATCGGGACGCTGGCAGGCCTATGGGCCGGAGCTCCTGCGCTTCAAGGACCGCCACGAGCGCGACTTCGTCATCCAGCCCACCTCCGAGGAGGCGGTCACCGAGCTCGCGCGCGGCGAGCTGAAGAGCTATCGGCGCCTGCCGGTGCACTTCTACCAGATCCAGACCAAGTTCCGCGACGAGCGCCGCCCCCGCTTCGGCATCATGCGCGGGCGCGAATTCGTCATGAAGGACGGCTATTCTTTCCACGCCGACCACGCCGATCTCGAGCGCGAGTATCGCAACATGCACGACACGTACACGCGCATCTTCACGCGCCTCGCGCTCAGGTTCCGCGCGGTGGCGGCCGACACCGGCGCGATCGGCGGCACCGGCTCGCATGAATTCCACGTGCTCGCCGATTCCGGCGAGGACGCGATCGCCTTCTGCCCGCAGTCCGATTACGCGGCGAACGTCGAGCTCGCCGAGGCCTTGTCGCCGGGCGAACGCAAGGGCGCGCAGGAGACGATGCAGAAGGTGCCGACGCCCGGCAAGACGAAATGCGAGGACGTCGCGGCGCTCCTGAAGCTGCCGCTCGAAAGGACCGTCAAGGCGGTCGCGGTCATGCATGACGCCGATTTCGTCCTGCTCCTCATCCGCGGCGACCACGAGCTGAACGAGATCAAGGCGCAGAAGACGATCGGCGTGTTTCGCTTCGCCTCCGACGGCGAGATCCAGCAGGCGCTCGGCTGCAAGGCGGGCTACATCGGGCCGGTCGGCGCCAGGGTGAAGGTCGTCGCCGACCGTGCGGTCGCGGCGATGCACGACTTCGTGTGCGGCGCCAACGAAGAGGGCTATCACCTGCGCGGCGTCAATTTCGGCCGCGATGTCGCCGAGCCGCAGGTCGCCGACCTGCGCAACGTCGTGCCCGGCGACGCGAGCCCCGACGGCAAGGGCAGGCTCGACATCGTGCGCGGCATCGAGGTCGGCCACATCTTCCAGCTGCGCACGAAGTACTCGGAAGCGATGGGCGCGACGTTCCTCGACGAGAAGGGCGCGGCGCGGCCCTTCGAGATGGGCTGCTACGGCATCGGCGTCACGCGCATCGTCGCCGCCGCCATCGAGCAGAACCACGACCCGCGCGGCATCATCTTCCCGGCGCCGATCGCCCCTTTCACCGCGTGCATCGTGCCGATCGGCATGCAGAAGAGCGAGGCGGTGCGCGCCGCGGCGCAGCGCCTGTACGACGAGCTGCTGGCGAAAGGCATCGACGTGCTACTCGACGACCGCGACGAGCGCCCCGGGGTGCTGTTCGCGGACATGGACCTGATCGGCATCCCGCACCGCGTTGTCCTCTCCGAGCGCGGGCTCGCCGCCGGCACGGCGGAGTACAAGGGCCGCCGCGACGAGAAGGCGACCGACGTGCCGCTCGCCGCCGTGGCGGGCCTGCTCGCCGAGAAACTGGCGGGATGACACGGCTGTGGCTCGCCGCGCTGCTCGTGCCGCTCGAGGTCCTGGCGGGCGCGCAGCGCTACGAGCCGCTCGCCGATTCGGTGCGTGCGCGGCTCTCGCGCGTGGTCTCCGACCGCGCCGTGCCGTCCATGAACTTCCGCTCGACGAGCGATGCGCAGCGCTGGCTCGCGGAGATGGACAACCGCCTCGCGCGGCGCATCCCCGAGCGCAAGCAGCGCCTCGAGCTCCTGCGCACGGTGCACTACGAGGCGACGCGCGCGCGCCTCGATCCGCAGCTCGTGCTCGGCGTGATCGAGGTGGAGAGCGGCTTTCGCAAGTACGCCGTGTCGAAGGCCGGCGCGCGCGGCTACATGCAGGTGATGCCGTTCTGGGTGAAGCTCATCGGCCAGCCGGGGCATAACCTCTTCCACCTGCGCACCAACCTCGCGTACGGCTGCGCGATCCTGCGCTTCTACCTCGACCTCGAGAACGGCGACTACTTCCGCGCGCTCGGCCGCTACAACGGCTCGCTCGGCCAGCCCGAGTACCCGAACCTCGTGCTGTCCGCGTGGCGCGGACGGTGGAAATACGACGGGCCCACGGCATGATCGGCGCGCTCCTCGACCGCAACCCGAAGATCGCCAACTGGCTCTATGGCTTCACGCCGCCCGAGCGCGGCACGGTGGTGCTGGTGCACCGGCGCGTGTACATCGTGCCGACGCAGCTCGGCTGGCTCTTCGCGCTGACGCTGCTCATCCTGCTCATCGGCTCGATCAACTACGCGCTCTCGCTCGGCTTCGCGCTCACCTTCCTCCTCGCCGGCATGGGGCTCGCCGGCATGGCGCACACGGCGCGCAACCTCGCGCGCATGGCGATCAGCGCCGGCCGCGCGGAAGCCGTGTTCGCCGGCGAGGCGGCGCAATTTCGCCTCTATCTCGATGCGCGCTCGTCCTTCGACCGCCCCGCCATCCTCGCGCGCCACCTCGCCTCGAGCTCGCAGATCGTGGTCGACGTGCCGGCGGGCGGCATCGGCGAGGTGGTGCTCGCCGTCCCGGCCGCGCAGCGCGGCTGGCTGCCCCTCGGGCGCGTGATGCTGGAGACGCGCTTTCCGCTCGGCATCTTCCGCTCCTGGAGCTACGTCGAGCCCGATGCGCGCTGCCTGGTCTATCCGCGCCCCGAGCGCTCGGCGCTGCCGCCGCCGACGGCGGAAGGCGCGCGCGGCGCGCTGCGCTCGCCCACGCCGGGCAACGACGACTATGCCGGCATGCGCGCCTACCAGCTCTCCGATTCGCCGCGGCACGTGGCATGGAAGGCCGTGGCGCGCAGCGACCACATGCTGACCAAGCAGTTCACCGGCGAGGCGTCGGCCGAGCTCTGGCTCGACTGGGCGCACCTCGCGCCGCTCGGCATCGAGCAGCGGCTCTCGCGCCTTGCCGGCTGGGTGCTCGAGGCCGAGCGCGCCGACGTGCACTACGGCCTGCGCATCCCGGGCGTGGAAATCGCGCCCGGCCGCGGCGAGTCGCATCGCACCGCCTGCCTCGAGGCGCTCGCGGTGTACGGCCAGGCATGAAGCTCAAGGGCACGCCGCACCCGCTGTCGCCCGAGATGAGGCTGCTCACGCTGCGCGACCTCGCCTGGCTGACGGGGTCGTTCCTGATCGTGATCGCGCCGCACGCCACGCGCGCGCCGTGGTGGATCACGCTGCTCACGCTGTGCCTCTACGGCTGGCGCTTCTACTACACGCTCAACCGCGCGCCGCTGCCCCCGCGGCTGCTGGTGATCGGCGTCGCGCTGGTCGGCATGCTCGGCGTCTGGATCGAGTACCGCACGCTCTTCGGCCGCCAGCCGGGCGTGATCCTGCTGATGCTGTTCTCGGGATTGAAGCTGCTCGAGTCGCGCAACCACCGCGACGGCGCCGTGGCGTCGTTCCTCGGCTATTTCCTCATCGTCACCAATTTCCTCTTCACGCAGTCCATCCCGACCGCGCTCGCGATGTGCGTGGGCGTGTTCACCATCACGGCGACGCTGGTCGGCTTCAGCGCGCCGCAGCGCGCGGTGCGCGCGAACCTGCGTACCGCGGGCCTTCTCCTCGCGCACGCCGCGCCCGCCGCGCTCGTCCTGTTCGTGCTTTTTCCGCGCGTGCAGGGCCCGCTCTGGGGCCTGCCGCAGGACGCCTATGGCGGCATGACCGGCCTGTCGGAGACGATGAGCCCCGGCACGCTCTCGCAGCTCGCGCTCTCCGACTCGATCGCGTTCCGCGCCGGCTTCGAGGGCGAGTCGCCGCCGCTGCCGCTGCGCTACTGGCGCGGCCCGGTGCTGTGGGATTTCGACGGCCGCACCTGGTCGAGCGGCATGACCTACCTCGTGCGCTTCCAGGAGAAGGAGAACGCGAAGGCGCTCTACCGCTATTCGGTGGTCCTCGAGCCCCACAACCGCTTCTGGCTCTTCACGCTCGAGACCGCGGCCAGCGTCCCCGAGCGCTCGCGCATGACCTTCGACGGGCAGATCCTCGCCAACTCGCCGGTGCGCGCCCGCCTGCGCTATGAAATGGTTTCCACCGTCGCGCCGGAGCCGCAGCCCTCGGAGGATCGCAGCACGCTCGCGCGCGCGCTGCGCCTGCCGCCGGGCTTCAACCCGCGCGCCCTTGCGCTCGCCCATGAATGGCGCTCGGGGAGCCGCTCCGACGCCGAGATCCTGAACCGCGCGCTCGCCTACCTGCGCACCGGCCGCTTCAGCTACACGCTCGAGCCGCCGCTCCTCGGGCGCGACTCGGTCGACGAGTTCCTCTTCGACACGAAGGCCGGCTTCTGCGAGCACTTCGCCTCGGCGTTCACCGTGCTGCTGCGCGCGGCCGGCGTGCCGACGCGCGTCGTCACCGGCTACCAGGGCGGCGACCTGAATCCGGTGGATCGCATCGTCACCGTGCGGCAGTCGGATGCGCACGCGTGGGCCGAGGTGTTCCTCGCCGGCCGCGGCTGGGTGCGCGTCGACCCGACCGCGGCCGCCATGCCGCGGCGCATCGAGTCGGGCCTCGCGCAGGCGCTGCCGCGCACACAGACGCTGCCGCTGATGATGCGCAGCGAGATGGAATGGCTGCGCGCGGTGCGCTACCAGTGGGAAGCCGTGGCGCACAAGTGGAACGTGTGGGTGCTCGGCTACAGCCCCGAGCGCCAGCGCGACCTCATGCTCTCGCTCGGCATGCGCGACGCCGACTGGGAGAAGCTGACGGCGCTGCTCTTCACCTTCCTCGGGCTGATGACGGTCGCGCTGCTCGCCTGGTCGCTGCGCCGCCTCGCGCGCCCGGACCCGGTGCAGAAGGCGTGGCAGGCGTTCTGCCGCAAGTGCGCCGCGCACGGCATCGAGCGCGCGCCGCACGAAGGACCGCGCGATTTCGCCGCGCGCGCGGCGCGCGCCCTGCCCGCGTCGCGCCGCCCGATCCTGCGCATCGGGGCGCTCTACATCGGCTTGCGCTACGGCGCGCGTGCGAACAAATCCGGCACCGCGCGGCTGCGACGCCTGGTGAGCCACCTGCGCCTGGCATGAAGAACATCATCGCGGCCCTTCTGCTGGCGGCGAGCTGCCCGGCGTTCGCGCAGGGCTACGGCGAGCGGCCGGAGGTGCAGGCCTTCATCGGCGAGCTGGTCGAGCGCCACGGCTTCGTCGGGCGCGAGCTGAAGGCGCTGTTCTCCAAGGTGCAGCGCGTCGAGCCGGCGCTGCAGTCGATCCTGCCGGGCGAGAAGCTGCCCTGGGAGGACTACCGCGCGCTCTTTCTCAACGAGACGCGCATCGGCGGCGGCGTCGCCTTCTGGAAAGCCAACCGCGCGAGCCTCGAGCGCGCCGAGAAGCGCTACGGCGTGCCGGCGCAGTACATCGTCGCCATCATCGGCGTCGAGACCAACTATGGCCGCAACATGGGGAAGTGGCGCGTGGTCGACGCGCTCGCCACGCTCGCCTTCGACTACCCGCCGCGCGCGCCGTTCTTCCGCAACGAGCTCGAGCAATACCTGCTGCTCGCGCGCGAAGCCGGCCTCGACGTGTTCGCGCTGCGCGGCTCGTATGCCGGCGCCATCGGCATCCCGCAGTTCATGCCGAGCAGCCTGCGCCGCTACGGCGTGGATTTCGACCGCGACGGCAAGATCGACCTGCCGCGCTCGGCAACCGACGCCATCGGCAGCGTGGCGAACTTTCTCCTGCAGCATGGCTGGCGCCCGGGCGAGCCGGTCGCCTTCCGCGTGAAGACGCTGCCGGAAGCGGCGCGGCCCTACGCCGACGGCGCGATCGACCCGCGCCATCGCCTGTCCGACCTGATGGCGACCGGCCTCGAGCTCGAGTCCGCGCCGCCCGCGGGCGGCGGGCTCGCCTCGCTGGTCGCCGTGGGATCGGAATACCGCGTCGGGCTGCAGAACTTCTACGTCATCACGCGCTACAACCGCAGCGCGTTCTATGCCTCGGCGGTCTGCGACCTCGCGCAGGCGCTCGCCGAGCGAGCTCAGAGCGCCGGCAGATAGCGCAGCGGATCGACGGCCGCCGAGCCCTTGCGGATCTGGAAGTGCAGCTTCGGCCGGTCGGCATCCGAGGCGCCGAGCTCGGCGATCCTCTCGCCGCGCGCCACGCTCTGCTGCTCCTTCACCAGGATGTTGCGGTTGTGCGCGTAGACCGTGATGAAGCCGTTGTCGTGCTTGATGACGACGAGCTTGCCCAGGCCCGGGATGCCGCTGCCGATATAGGTGACGCGCCCGGCCGCCGCCGCGACCACCGGGTCGCCGAGCTTGCCGTCGATGTCGATGCCCTTGCTGCGCGGCTCGGAGAAGCCCGTCAGGATCTTGCCCTTCGCCGGCCAGACGAACTCGGCGGTGCCGCCGGAGTAGCTCGGCGGCGCTGCCGGCTCCTCGCGCGGCGCCGGCGCCTCCTTCTGCGCGGGGGCCTTCGGCAGCGGCTGCGGGGCGATCACGGCCACCGGCGGATCGAGCGGGCGCGACTCCACGCGACTGTCGTTCATGCGGCCGATGGTGACGGCCTGCGACGGCTCGGGCTTCACGCGCAGGAGCTGCCCGACGCGGATGCGGGTCGGGTCGTCGAGCTGGTTCCATTGCGCGAGCTCGCGGTAGTCGACGCCCGCCTCCAGCGCAATGCTGTAGAGCGTGTCGCCGCGCTTGACCATGTAGAACCCCTCCGGGGCGGGCTGGGCGGCCGGCGCCGCCTGGGGCGCAGGCCTGGGCTCCGGGCGGATGGCGGGCTTGAGCTCGACGCCGCCGACGCGCGCCGTGCGGTCCACCACCGGCGCCGAGCTCTGCGTGCCCGCGCAGGCGCCAAGCAGCGCCGCCAGGAGTCCCGTCAACGCCGCTTTCGTCGCCTTCACGCTTTTCCCGCCTCCATCGGCACGAAGCGCACCGGATCGAGCTCCAGTTCCGCGAAACCGCGGCCGCTGCGCTCCATGAGTACCAGGCGCTGCCCGCCTTGCGCCGCGCACAGCGGCAATATCATTCTGCCACCCGGCGCAAGCTGCTGTAACAACGCTTCGGGCATTCGCGGCGCGGCCGCGGCCACGATGATCGAATGAAAAGGCGCTGCCTGCTCGAGCCCCGCATAGCCATCGCCATGGGCGAGGCGCAGATTCGCCAGCCGCAGGCCGAGGAGGTTGCGCCGCGCGCGCTCGAGCAGCGCCTTGATGCGCTCGATCGAGTACACCTCGGGGAAAATGTGCGCGAGCACCGCCGCCTGGTAGCCGCAGCCCGTTCCCACCTCGAGCACCTTGCCTGGACTTTTCTTTTCCAGAAGCAATTCAATCATGCGCGCCACGACGAAGGGCTGCGAGATGGTCTGCGCGAAGCCGATCGGCAGCGCGCTGTCCTCGTAGGCGCGGCTGGCGAGCGCCTCCTCGACGAAGAGATGCCGCGGCACCGCCCCGATCGCGGCGAGCACGCGCTCGTCGCGGATGCCCTTCGCGCGCAGCCGCTCGACCATGCGCGCGCGCGTGCGCTGCGAGGTCATGCCGATGCCGGCGGCGGGACCCGCGCCGCGCGCCATCAGCGCTCGAGCCATTCGCGGGCGCGGGCGAGCTGCGTGCCGTGGGTGAGATCCATTCGCAGCGGCGTCACCGAGACGCGGCGGTTGTGCACCGCATGGAAGTCCGTGCCCGGCCCGGCGTCGGCCGCGCCGCCCGCCGGCCCGATCCAGTACGCGCTCTCGCCGCGCGGCGTCTGCAGCTTGATCACCGGCTCCGCCTTATGACGCTTTCCGAGCCGGGTCACCTCGAGGCCGCCGAGCTCGCCGGGCGCGACGTCGGGCACGTTGACGTTCAGGAGCACCGGCTCCCCGAAGGGCTGCCGGCGCAGGCGCTCGACCATCTCGACGCCGACGCCGATGGCCGACTCGAAATGCGCGCCGGCCTTGCTCGCGAGGGAGATGGCGAGCGACGGGATGCCGAGCAGGTAGCCTTCGACCGCGGCCGCCACGGTGCCGGAATAGATCGTGTCGTCGCCCATGTTGGCTCCGAGGTTGACGCCCGACACGACCACGTCCGGCGTGAAGTCGAGGAGCCCGGTGACGGCGATGTGCACGCAATCGGTGGGTGTGCCGTTAACCGAGAAGTAGCCGTTCGGCGCCCGCCGCACGATGAGCGGGCGGTCGAGCGTGAGCGAGTTCGAGGCCCCCGAGCGGTCGCGCTCCGGCGCGACGACGGTGACCTCGCCCAGGCGGGCGAGCGCTTCGGCGAGCAGCGTGATGCCCGGCGCGAAGTAGCCGTCGTCATTGGAGACCAGGATTTTCATGCGAACGATTCTACCGTTCGTCGCAAGTGGAACATGGCGAGCCGCTGTCTAACTGCCGTGCGCCTCGCCTGCCTGCTCGCGCTTTCCAGCGCCGCGCCGGCGCTTGCCGGCCTCAACTACCGCGTCGAGGTCGACGCGCCGCGCGAGCTGAGGACCACGCTCGAGCGCGGGCTCAACATCGTGCGCTGGCGGCTCGATCCGGAGATGGACGAGGAGCGGCTGAAGCGCCTGGTCGACGAAGCGGTGCGCGAGTCGCGCGAGGCGGCGGCGACCGAAGGCTACTTCTCGGCGCAGGTGAAGGCCGAGGTCGACACCTCGGCCGAGCAGTGGGTGGTGCGCATCAGCGTCGACCCGGGCGAGCGCACGCGCGTGGACGACGTCGACATCCGCTTCAGCGGCCCCGCGGCGAGCGACGGCCAGGCGCGGCCGCTCCTCGAGCGCGTGCGCGAGCACTGGAGCCTGCGGCCGGGACAGCCCTTCCGGCAGTCGGAATGGGACGCGGCCAAGCGCCAGGCGGTGCGCGAGCTCGCCGGCTGGCGCTACCCGGCGGCGCAGGTGGCCGACAGCGCCGCGACCATCGACCCGCCGGGGCATCGCGCCTCGCTCTCCGTCGCCATCGAGAGCGGGCCGCCGTTTCGCTTCGGCGAGCTGCACGTGAGCGGCACCAAGCGCTACGCCGACGCGGTGGTCGAGAACCTGGTGCCGGTGCGCCCGGGCGACATCTACGACCGCGAGAAGGTGATCCTCTACCAGCGCCGGCTCCTCGAGTCGGGCTACTTCGCCAGCGTGCAGGCCGAGATCGACGCGCAGCCGCAGGTGGCGGACGCCGCGCCCCTGCGCGTGTCGGTGATCGAGGCGCCGAAGCACCATGTCGAGTCCGGCATCGGCTACAACACCGACGTCGGCCCGCGCCTGGAATTGCGCTACAGCAACCAGGACATGTTCGACAGCGCCTGGCGCCTTCGCACCGGGCTCAACCTCGACCAGAAGATCCAGAACCTGCAGGCCGACATCGACACGCCGCCGCGCCCGGGCGGCGTGTGGAACAGCTTCTTCGGCCGCTCGCGCCAGCAGGACATCCAGAACGAGGTGACGCGCGAGATCGCCTTCGGCGCCTCGCACAATTTCGGCGCCGGCATCGCGCCTTCGGCGCTCCTCACCTCGGTGCACTTCGAGGAGCGGCGCATCGGCGGCGCGCTCGCCGACAGCAGCCACGCCATGTACTTCGGCGCACGCAAGTCGTTCCGCCACACCGACGCGGTCGTCTCGCCGCGCGAAGGCTACGTGCTTTCGGCGGAAGTCGGCGGCTCGCCGAGCAGCCTGAGCTCGCGCCAGTTCGTGCGCGGCATCGCGAGCGCCTCCTTGTTCCTTCCGGTGAGCCGCGACGGCGACCTGCTCCTCCGCGGCCAGGCGGGCGCGGTGCTCTCCAACGCGCGCGACGGCATCCCGAGCACCTTCCTCTTCCGCACCGGCGGCGACCAGACGGTGCGCGGCTATGCGTTCGAGAGCCTCGGCGTCGAGGAAGCCGGCGCCGTGGTCGGCGGGCGGCGCATGGTGGTCTACAGCGCCGAATACACGCACTGGGTGGCGGAGAACTGGGGCGTCGCCGGGTTCGTCGACGCCGGCAACGCCTGGGACAGCGGCGTGCGCCCCGAGCTCGCCACCGGCTACGGCCTCGGCGCGCGCTTTCGCACGCCGATCGGCCCGATCCGCGCCGACCTCGCCTACGGCGCCCTGAGGAGCGAGTTCCGCCTGCACTTCTCCGTGGGGTACGGCTTCTGAGCGCTCGGCCGCTCATCGCGCTCGGCGCCGTGGCTGCGCTCGCCGCGCTCGCCCTCGTCGGCGCGCTGGCGTGGCTTTTCGGCACCGAGCCCGGGCTGCACTGGGCGCTCGAGCAGGCGCGCGTGCGCAGCGCAGGCAAGCTCGCCTTCGACAACGCGCGCGGGACGCTCGGCGGCATGGTCAGCCTCGAGCGCCTCAGCTTCGAGGCGGACGGCACCGTGATCGAGGCGCGCGACGTCGCATTTCGCGCGCACGTCGCCGCGCTCCTCGGCGGCCGGCTGGTGCTCGATCCGCTGCGCATCGCGAAGCTCGACATCCGCATGGCCGAGGGCGGCGGGCGGCCGCCGCAGCTGCCGCAGCTTCCCTTCGGCCTGCGCCTCGGTCAGGCGGAGATCGGCCGGCTCGACTTTCGCCGCGGCAGCGCCGCCTACGCGGCGAAGGACATCCGCATCGCGTACTTCGACGTCGGCACGACGCCGCCCAACGCCGTATCGGCCGAGGCGAGCTTCGCGCTCGAGCACGAGCGCTATCCCCTCGCCGCGACCCTCGGCCTTGGCGGAACGCTCGAGCGGCTCGAGGCGCACCTCGCGTTCAAGCTCGCCGATGTCCCGGCCGACGTGCGCGCGGTGCTGACGCCCTTTCGCGAGCCGCGCCTCGAGTCGATCGACGCGCGCGCCGGTCCGATCGACCTCTCGCGCTTCAGGGCCGGCCTGCCGCGCACGGCGCTCGGCGCGGCGGTGAAGGCGCGCGGCGTCGGCGACGGCCTCGCCGGCGCCTTGTCGCTCTCCAATGCCGAGGTCGGCCCGCTCGACGACGAGCGCCTGCCGATCGCGAACGTCGAGACGCGCTTTGCGAGCCCGACGCTCGCGAGCGCCACGCTGAGCGGGCTGCGCATCGCGCTCGCCGGCGGCGGCGTGCTGGAGGGCGAGGGCGAAGTCACGGCGGCCGGATTCGCCGGCAAGCTGCAGGCGCGCGGGCTCAACCTGCGCGCGCTTCGCTCCTCGCTGCGCGAGACGCAGCTCGCCGGCCCGCTCGAGCTCTCGCTCGCGCGAGAGGTGCAGACGCTGCGCGGCACGCTCAGCCAGCAGGGCATGAGCGTCAGCGCCGAGGCGGTGCGCAAAGGCGACGACATCGAGGTGCGGAGCCTCCGCGCCGCGGCCGAGGGCGGCGAAGTCACCGGCAGCGGACGCCTGCGCCTGGGCGATCCGCTCGGCTTCGAGGCGAAGCTCGCGCTCGCGCGCTTCAACCCGGCCGCCTTCGGCGACTATCCCGACGGCTCGATCAGCGGCTCGGTGCGCGGACACGGCCAGATCGGCGACGAGATCCGCGCCGACATCGAATGGCTGCTGACCGACAGCAACCTCCTCGACCAGCCGTTCCTCACGCACGGCACGGCGCGCGTCGCCGGCCGCCGCGTGCTGCAGGCGAATGCCGAGGCCAAGCTCGCCGGGACCTGGGCGAGCGTGCGCGGCAGCTTCGGCGCCCCGACGGACAAGATGGCGTGGACGCTCGAAGTGCCGGCGCTCTCGGACCACCTCGACGAGGTTTCCGGCCGGCTCAAGGCGAGCGGCACGCTGAGCGGCACGTGGAGCGTGCCGCAGGCGGTCATCCATGCCGAGGCGCAGGACCTGCGCCTGCCGCATGGCCTGCGCGCGACCCGCGCCGTGGCCGACATCAGCGGCAACCTCGCGCGCCACGAAGGCCGCGTCGACGCCACGGTGAACGAAGCGCAGATCCAGGCGCGCCTGCGCGGCGGCTTCGTCGATGGCCTGTGGAGCGGCGAGATCGCCTCGCTCGACGGCCGCGGCAAGGTGCCGTTCCACCTGAGGGCGCCCGCGCCGCTGAAGGTGGCGCGCGCGAGAGTGGAGCTCGGACGCTTCGAGGCGAGCGTCGGCGAGGGCCGCCTTCTCGTGCGCGAGGTCGCCTGGTCGCGCTCGCGCGTCGCCTCGAGCGGCGAGTTCACCGGCCTGCCGGCGCAATGGCTGATCGCGGCGGCCGGCATGAGCGACAAGCTGCGCGGCACGCTGCTCCTCGACGGCCAGTGGGCGATCACCGCCGCGCCGGATGTCGACGGCACGCTGCGCCTGCGCCGCGCGAGCGGCGACCTCGCCTGGCTGCAGGAGCGGCCGGTCGAGCTCGGCCTGCAGAGCATCGCGCTCGACGCGC
>DATDCR010000306.1:0-9161 GCA_036524215.1 Burkholderiales bacterium | reverse complement strand
GAGCCGCTCGACCAGCGCACCGTCCTGCTCGGGAACGTTGTCGCGATAGACCAGCGAGCCGAACGTGGTGCGGATGCCTTTGGTCGGCATCAGGTCCTTGTACGCGATGGGCAGTCCCGCGAAGAGCGGGCGCTTCTTCTGCCGGTCGGCCTTCTTCGCCGCGGCCAAGGCCTGCTCGGGCAGGAACGTGACGATCGCGTTCAGCTTCGGGTTCACGCGCTCGATGCGCTCGATGAAGGCCCGCACCACCTCGGTGGCGGAAACCTTGCGCGCGCGCAGCAGGCGGGCGAGCTCGAGCGCGGGGGTAAAGCAGAGTTCCTTCACATCAGCACGATGTCGAATTGTTCCTGCGTATAGCTCGACTCGACCTGCATCGACACCGGCTTGCCGATGACGCCGGAGAGCATTTCGAGCGACGGCGCCTCTTCCTCGAGGAAGCGGTCGATCACGCTCTGCGCGGCGAGCACGCGGAATTCGCGCGCCTCGTTGAAGGCGCGCGCCTCGCGCAGGATCTCGCGCAGGATCTCGTAGCACACCGTGTCGGCCGTCTTGACTTCGCCGCGCCCGCCGCAGGTCGGGCACGGCTCGCAGAGGATGTGGGCGAGGGACTCGCGCGTGCGCTTGCGCGTCATCTCCACCAGGCCGAGCGCCGTGAAGCCGTTGACGGTGATTCGCGTGCGGTCGCGCGCGAGCGCACGCTTGAACTCCTCGAGCACTGCCGTGCGATGCTCGGCGCTCTGCATGTCGATGAAGTCGAGCGCGATGATGCCGCCGAGGTTGCGCAGCCTGAGCTGGCGGGCGATCGCGTGCGCCGCCTCGAGGTTGGTCTTGAAGATGGTGTCGTCGAAGTTGCGGCTGCCGACGAAGCCGCCGGTGTTGACGTCGATCGTCGTCATCGCCTCGGTCTGGTCGATGATCAGGTAGCCGCCGGACTTGAGGTCCACGCGCCGCGACAGCGCTCTTTCGATCTCGTCCTCGACGTTGTAGAGGTCGAACAGCGGCCGCTCGCCGGTGTAGTGGTCGATCCTGGCGGCGAGCTGCGGCATGTAGCGCTGCGCGAAAGCCAGCAGCTTCTGGTGGTTTTCGCGCGAATCGACCAGCACCCGCGTGGTGCCCGCGCCGACCATGTCGCGCAACACCCGCTGGGCGAGCGACAGATCCTGGTAGAGCACTTCGGGCGCCTTCGCGCCGAGCGAGCGCTCGCCGATCGCGGCCCACAGCTGGCGAAGATAGGCGAGGTCCGCGGCGAGCTCGGCCTCGCTCGCCGCCTCGGCCAGCGTGCGCACGATGAAGCCGCCTTTCTCGCCGGGCGGCAGCAGATCCTTCAGGCGATCGCGCAGCTGCGCGCGGCCGTTCTCGCCTTCGATCCGTTGCGAGATGCCGATGTGCGGGTCATGCGGCAAATAGACCAGCAGCCGGCCCGCGATCGAGATCTGCGTGGAGAGGCGGGCGCCTTTCGAGCCGATCGGATCCTTCACCACCTGGACCAGGATCGGCTGGCCTTCGGCGAGGATCTTTTCGATCGGCCTCGCGCTGTCGCGGTTCTCCCAGATATCGGCCACGTGCAGGAACGCGGCGCGCTCGAGCCCGATCTCGACGAAGGCCGATTGCATGCCGGGCAGCACGCGGGCGACGCGTCCCATGTAGATGTTGCCGACCAGGCCGAGGCCGCGCGTGCGCTCGATGAGGAGCTCCTGCACGGCGCCCGCCGCCACCACCGCGACGCGCGTCTCGCGCGGCGTCACGTTGATGAGGATTTCCTCGCTCATCGGGGCAATGCGCCTTCAGCGGCGCTGCGCGAGCCGGTCGAAGAGCTCGGCCGTCTCGTAGAGCGGCAGGCCCATGACGCCGGAATAGCTGCCGCGCAATTCGACGATGAAGCGCGCCGCGCGGCCCTGGATCGCGTACGCGCCGGCCTTGTCGTCGCCTTCGCCGGTCGCCACGTACTGGCTCACCTCCTGGGGGGTCAGCTTCTTGAAGCGCACCTCGGAGCGCGACACCGCGTGCTCCATCCAGTCGTCGTACTTGAGCGCGACGGCGGTGAGCACCTCGTGCGTGCGGCCCGACAGGGCCTCGATCATCTCCGCCGCGTGCTTTCGATCGAGCGGCTTTTCGAAGATGCGGCCTTCGAGGGCCACGGTCGTGTCCGCCGCCAGCACCGGCGCCTGCGGCAGGTTCCGCTGCAGCATGCGTCGCCAGCCGGCGTCCGCCTTCTCGCGCGCGAGCCGCTGCACGTAGGCGTCCGGCGCCTCGCTCGGCATGGAGACTTCCTCGACGTCCGGCACCTCGCCGGTGCGCTCGCGAAACAGCAGCAGGTGGAAGCGCACGCCGATCTGCGCCAGCAGCTCGCGCCGCCGCGGGCTGCGCGAAGCAAGGTAAACGCCGCGCTCGAGCGGTCCGATCATGGGCCGATTCTATGCTCTGTGATATGGATGGCCGGTGAGCAATGTCGCGGCGCGATAGATCTGCTCGAGCAGGATCACCTGCGCGAGCGCATGCGGCAGCGTCATGGAGGAAAGCTTCAGCAGCAGCGCGGCCTGCGCCTTCGTGCTCGCCGACAGGCCGTCGGCGCCGCCGATGACGAAAGCGGCCGGCGCCTGCAGCAGCCTGGCAAATTGCGCGGTGTTCAGGTCGCGGCCGCGCTCGTCGAGCGCGATCACGCGCGCGTCCTTCGCCAGCGCCGCGCGCAGCCGGCTCTCGTGCTTGAGCAAGACGCGCTCCACTTCATAGCCTTTCGGCATGCGGCGTGCATAGTCGGCGCACGCCGTCTCCGCCCAGGCGGGCAGCCTAGCGCTTACGGCGACGACTTGGAGCCTTGCCACGCGAGCGCTTCTTCGTCGCCGCCTTCTTCATGCGCACCGGCTTGCCGCCCCACACTTCCTCCAGGTTGTAGAAGTCGCGCACGGTGGGATGCATGATGTGCACCACCACGTCGCCCAGGTCGACGAGCACCCATTCCCCGCTCGCCTCGCCTTCCACGCCATACACGCGCGCGCCGTTCTCGCGCATCTTTTCCTGCACGCTGTCGGCGAGCGCCTTCACCTGCCGCGTCGAGTCGCCGCTCGCGATGACCACGCGCTCGAACATCGAAGGCATGCGCGCGGTGTTGTAGACCAGGATGTCGCGGCCCTTGATGTCTTCGAGCGCTTCCACGACGGCGCGCTGCTTCTTGCGGATGTCCATTTAGCGGTAGAGCCTGTGGTCGGCAATATAGTTCGCCACGGCCGGCGGCACGAGACCTGCCAGGCTCGCGCCGCGCGCGGCGCGCGCGCGGATGTCGCTCGCCGAGACGGCGAGCGGCGCCATCGGCACGACGATCACGTCTCCGCCGGCGGCGAGCTCGTAGCCCGGCCGCGTGAAAACGGCGACGCGCGCAAGGCGCGCCACGTCGGTCGGCCGTCGCCAGCCGCGAAAGCTGGCGTACTGGTCGGCGCCGAGCAGAAGGTAAAGATCGTCCCCGGGCCGCTCGGCGCGCAGCATGGTCAGCGTATCCACCGTGTACGGCGAGGCGCTCGACTCGAGCTCGCGGCGGTCGATCTCGTAGTCCGGCTCCTCCTTCAGCGCGAGCGCCAGCATGGCAAGCCGGTCGAAAACGCTTGCCACCGGCGGCTTGCGATAGCCGGGCTTGCCGGTCGGGATCCAAAGGATGCGCTGCAGTCCGAGGCTGTGCATCGCGGTTTTCGCGATCGACAGATGCGCGTTATGGACCGGGTCGAACGTGCCGCCGAGGATGCCTAACTTCAGGTGCGGACCTCGCCATGGCCGAGCACGATGAACTTCTGCGTGGTCAGCCCCTGCAGGCCGACCGGGCCGCGCGCATGCAGCTTGTCGGTCGAGATGCCGATCTCGGCGCCGAGGCCGTATTCGTAGCCGTCGGCAAAGCGCGTCGAGGCATTCCACATCACCGAGCTCGAATCCACCTCGCGCAGGAAGCGCTCCGCGCGGGCGCGATCGTCCGCCACGATGGCGTCGGTGTGCTGCGAGCCGTACTTCGCGATGTGCTCGAGCGCCTCGTCGAGGCCCTTGACGACGCGGATGGAGACCACCGGTGCCAGCCATTCGGTGTAGTAGTCCGTTTCCACTGCGGTCTTCGCCGCGGGCAGGTACTTGCGTGCGTCGGCATCCGCGCGCATCTCGACCCCCTTCTCTGCAAAGATGCGACCGATGCGCGGCAGGACCTTCGCCGCAACGGACTCGGCGACGAGCAGCGTCTCCATCGTGTTGCACGTGCCGTAGCGCTGCGTCTTGGCGTTGTCGGCGATGCGCACGGCCATCTCCGGATCGGCGCTGTCGTCGACATACACGTGGCAGACGCCGTCGAGGTGCTTCAGCATCGGGATGCGCGATTCGCGCTGCAGGCGCTCGATCAGCGCCTTGCCGCCGCGCGGCACGATGATGTCGATGTATTGCGCCAGGCGGATGAGCTCGCCGACCGCGGCCCGGTCGGTAATGCCCACCAGCTGTACCGCGGCCTGCGGCAGCCCCGCTTTCTTCAGACCGGAGCGCACGCAGGCGGCGACGGCGCGGTTCGATTCGATCGCCTCGGAGCCGCCGCGCAGGATGCAGGCGTTGCCTGCCTTCAGGCAAAGCGCTGCGGCGTCCGCCGTGACGTTCGGCCGCGACTCGTAGATGATGCCGATCACGCCCAGCG
This sequence comes from Burkholderiales bacterium, assembly GCA_036524215.1. Classification (GTDB taxonomy): domain Bacteria; phylum Pseudomonadota; class Gammaproteobacteria; order Burkholderiales; family SG8-39; genus SCGC-AG-212-J23. The sequence goes on along the minus strand of DATDCR010000306.1, from coordinate 4,510 downwards.
GCACGCGCATGCGCGCGACTTCGATGCCGCTCGGGCGCCTGATCCTTTCGCTGATCTCGCCCACCGGGTCGGGCAGCGCCGCCACTTGCTCGATGCCGGCCGCCATCTGCTCGACCAGCGGCGGCGTCAGCGTCAGGCGATCGATGAAGGCCGCATCGCAGCCGTCGCGCCGCGCCTGCTCTGCGTCGCCCGCATTGGCCTTCAGGATGGCATTGGCGCCGGCGCGGATCTCGGCCGCCATGGCGGTGAGCGCGCGATTCTTCGTCTCGGTGCTCGCGCGCGCGAGTTGCCGGGCTGCCGTGCGCGCTGCCACGCCGAGCTCGCGAACCGCTGCCGCTACGTCAACCTTTTGATCCACTGCACAAGTTTAGCCCAAGGCGGATGAACGCCTCCCACGCATCGCCTTCGCCGACGCCCTTGATGGCGCGATCGATCGCCGCGGCCTGCGCGATCGCCTGGTCGACGCGCCTGGGCGTGAAGCGCCGCGCCGCGCCTTCGACCGCGCGCTTGAGGTTGCGGTTGAAGAGCCGATCGGCGCTGCCGGACTGCTGCAGCTCCTGCAGCGCGAAGAGCCCGGTCGACACCACGAACAGGACGAAGGTGGCCGGCTCGCCTTCGGCGCGCAGGCCTTCGATGACGCGCACGTAGCGGGCGAGGTCGCCGGAGACGAGCGCTTCGGCGGCGTCGTACGGGTCATAGCGCGCCACGCTCGCCACGGCCTCCTGCACCGTTTCCATCGACAGCTCGCCTTCCGGCGCGAGCAGCGCGAGCTTCTGCAGCTCCTGGTGGGCGGCAAGCAGGTTGCCTTCGACGCGCTCGGCGAGGTACTCGAGCACCTCGCGCGGCGCGCGCTGCTTTTGCCTCGCGAGGCGCTCGCTGATCCACCCCGGCAGCCGCGCGCGTTCGAGCGGCCAGATGTCGACCACCGCGCCCAGGCGCGCGAGGGCGTTGAACCAGGCGGAGCCCTGCGAGCTGCGATCGAGGCGCGGCAGCGTGACGAGCAGCAGCTCGTCCGGATTGGGCCGCTCGCAGTACGAGGCGATTGCCGTGGCGCCCGGCGTGCCCGGCTTTCCCGTCGGCAGGCGCAGCTCGAGGATCTTCTTCGTCGCGAAGAGCGAAAGGCTCGCGCTCGCGTGCGTGAACTCGCTCCAGTCGAAGCCGCGGCCGGGCTCGACGACTTCGCGCTCGGTGTACCCGGCGCGGCGCGCGGCGCCGCGCACCGCATCGGCCGCCTCCATGGCGAGCAAAGGCTCGTCGCCGTGGATCACATAGGCCGGCAGCAGCGACTTCTTCAGCTGGCCGTCGAGCTCGCTTGCGCGCAGCTGCACTTACGAGGCCCTCATTGCGGCTTCGGCTTGGGACGCTCGGCGGACGAGAGCCGGCGCAGCACCTGCTGGACCATGTCGCTCTGCATGTCGCGGAACAGAAGCTGCTCCTCCGCTTCCTTGGCGAGGATCTCGGCGTCGTTATAGGTCACGTCGCGCGTAAGCTGCACGTTGCTCGCGGGCACGTATTCGCCGCCCTTGCCGTCGTGCACGCGGTAGCTGATGTAGTAGCGCAGGCGGAACTCGCGCACGCGGCCGGTGCCGGTGAGCGAAAGGATGATCTTCTCGCGGTTCTCGCCGAAAAGCTCGAGGATCGCATCCGCCTGCTTGGGATCGTCGACCACCTTGGCGTTGGTGCCGGCCTCGATGTTGCGCTTGAGCTCGAGCGCGATGCCCGTCCTGGCATTCGGGATGTAGAGCGTCTGGAACGGCACGCCCGCGCTGCCGCGCAGCTGGAACCCGCAGCCCGCCAGCGCAAAGAGGAGCAGGAAATGCGCCAGACGTTTGGGGAAAATTGCTCTGTCCCCTGTGCTCAGACCACCAGGTTGACCAGCCGGCCGGGGACCACCACCACCTTCTTCACGTTCTGTCCCGCGACGAAGCGCTGCACGTTGGGATTGGCGAGCGCCAGGCCCTCGATGGCGGCGCGATCGGCGGCCTTCGGCACGCGGATCGAGCCGCGCAGCTTGCCGTTGACCTGGACCACCAGCTCGATCTCGTCCTGCTCGAGCGCCGCCGGATCCGGCTCGGGCCAGGGCGCGCGCATCACGTCTTCGCCGAGCTCGAGCTCGCGCCAGAGGTGGTGCGTGATGTGCGGCGCGATCGGCGAGAGCAGCCGCAGCAGGATCGACAGCCCCTCCCTGGAGGTCGCATCCCACTCGGGCAGCTCCTCCAGGGCGTTGAGGATCTTCATGCACGCGGAAGCCACGGTGTTGAATTTCTGCCGCTCGATGTCGTCGTTGGCTTTCTTCAGCTCCAGGTGGATCTGGTAGCGGATCTTGCGGTCCACGCCAGCGGCGCATTTCGCCCGCGAGAACTTGAGGGCGAAATCCCACACCTTGCGCAGGAACCGGTACGAGCCGTCGACGCTTTCGTCGCTCCACTCGAGCGTGTTGGTCGGCGGCGAGGCGAACATGGTGTAGAAGCGCGCCGTGTCGGCGCCGTATTTCTCGATCAGGGCCTGCGGATCGACGCCGTTGTTCTTCGACTTCGACATGGTGCCGATGCCGTCGTAGACGACGTCGAAGCCGTCCTTCGTCTTCGACGACACGATCTTGCCCTTGTCGTCGCGCACCACGTCCACATCGGCCGGGTTGATCCATTCGCGCCGGCCGTTGCTGTCGCGGTAATAGGACTCCGCGAGCACCATGCCTTGCGTCAGCAGGCTGGTGAAGGGCTCGGACACCTGCGGCATCAGCCCTTCGTCGCGCATCAGGCGCTGGAAGAAGCGCGAGTAGAGAAGATGCAGGATCGCGTGCTCGATGCCGCCGATGTACTGGTCGACCGGCATCCAGTACTTCGCCCGCCCATCGACCATGGCCTCGCCCTGGCCGGGGCAGCAGAAGCGCGCGAAGTACCACGACGAATCGACGAAGGTATCCATCGTGTCGGTCTCGCGCCGCGCGCCGTGGCCGCAGGATGGGCACTTCGTCTCGTAGAACTCGGGCAGCTTGGCGAGCGGATTGCCCGTGCCGTCGGGCACCAGGTGCTCCGGCAGCTTCACCGGCAGCTCCGCGTCCGGCACAGGCACGTCGCCGCACGCGGCGCAATGCACGATCGGAATCGGACAGCCCCAGTAGCGCTGGCGCGAGATGCCCCAGTCGCGCAGCCGCCATTGCACCTGCTTCTCGCCGAGGCTTTTGGCGCCGAGGTCGGCGGCGATCGCATCGACGGCCTGCTGGTAGTCGAGGCCGTTGTACTTGCCCGAATTGATGCAGACGCCGTACTCGGCATATTCCGGCTTCCAAGGCGCTGGCACCGTGTCACCGAGGGGATGGCGGATCACGGGCTTGATCGGCAGGCCATACTTGAGCGCGAATTCCATGTCGCGCTCGTCGTGCGCCGGCACCGCCATCACCGCGCCCTCGCCGTAGCCCATCAGCACGTAGTTCGCCACCCATACCGGGATCTTTTCGCCCGTCAGTGGATGCGTCACGCAGACGCCGGTGGGCATGCCTTTCTTCTCGATCTGCGCGAGCTCGGCTTCCATCACCGCGCCGCGCTTGCATTCCTCGACGAACGCTTTCAGCTTCTCATCCCTTTGAGAAGCGAAGGCGGCGATCGGATGCTCGGCCGCCACGGCGCAGAAGGTGGCGCCCATCAGCGTGTCGGCGCGCGTGGTGAACACCCACAGCACGCGCTTTGCGTTTTCCAGCTCGTAGGGGAAGCCGACCCGCACGCCCTCCGACTTGCCGATCCAGTTCTTCTGCATCAGCTTCACCTGCTCGGGCCAGCCGGGAAGCTGGTCGAGCGCGGCGAGGAGCTCCTCCGCGTAGGCGGTGATGCGCAGGAAGTACATCGGGATCTCGCGCTTCTCGACCACCGCGCCGGTGCGCCAGCCGCGGCCTTCGATCACCTGCTCGTTGGCGAGCACGGTCTGGTCGACCGGATCCCAGTTGACGACGCCGGTCTTCTTGTACGCGAGCCCCTTCTTGAACAGGCGCGTGAAGAGCCATTGGTTCCAGCGGTAGTAGTCGGGCCTGCAGGTGGCGAGCTCGCGCTCCCAGTCGAGGGCGAAGCCGAGGCTCTTCAGCTGCGACTTCATGTACGCGATGTTGTCGTACGTCCACTTCGCCGGCGGCACCTTGTTCGCCATCGCGGCGTTCTCGGCCGGCAAGCCGAATGCATCCCAGCCCATCGGCTGCAGGACGTTGTACCCGCGCATGCGGTAGTAGCGGGTCAGAACATCGCCGATGGTATAGTTCCTCACATGCCCCATGTGCAGCTTCCCCGAGGGATAGGGGAACATGGACAGGCAATAGAACTTCTGCTTGGCGGCGTCTTCTACGACGCGAAACGAGCGCTCGCTCTCCCAGAACGCCTGGGCCTCGCGCTCGACTGCCTGCGGATCGTAGGTGTCTTGCATAAATGCCGAAGCGCGGGATTATAGGGCGGGAGGCCGGATGAGATCGCTGCTGCTTCTTCTAGCAACCACGCTGCTCCTGCCGATGCACGCCGCGTTCGCG
>DATDCR010000305.1:0-12962 GCA_036524215.1 Burkholderiales bacterium | reverse complement strand
TCGCGCTTCCTTTTCCAACGCAGGCACAGCCGCAAGGCGAAGGCACGCTGCTCGTCAACCCGCACCAGAAGCTCGTGCAGCGCTATGAAGGCACGACAACCTGCCTCGCCTGCCACGAGGAGCAGGCGAAGCATGCCTTCTCTTCGATCCACTACCAGTGGAAGGCGCCGGCGCCGAATCTCCTCAATGCCGGAGCCGAGAAGATCGGCAAGATCAACTCGACCAACGACTTCTGCACCAATCCGTCCTTCCAGTGGATCGCGATCCTGACGAACGACGAAGGCAAGGTGATCGGCAACGGCTGCTCGAAGTGCCACGCCGGGCTTGGCGTCAAGCCCTCGGAGACCATGAGCCGCGCGCAGCTCGAGAACATCGACTGCCTGGTGTGCCATGCATCGAACTACCGGCGCGAGGTGGTGAAGCAGGAAAACGGCTCGCTCGCCTGGATGCCGGTGGCGCGCGCCAACGCCGAGCTGATGGCGAACATCGCGCAGAACGTCGGCAAGCCGACCAACCTGAACTGCCTCGCCTGCCATGTCGGTTCCGGCGGCGGCCTCAACTACAAGCGCGGCGACCTCGAGACCGCGCATATGAAGCCGAAGCGCGACTTCGACGTGCACATCGGCAGCGGCATGCAGTGCATCCAGTGCCACAAGTTCAAGGACCATAAGGTCGAAGGCGCCGGCACGCAGATGAGCGGCATGGACTGGCCTACCAACGCGCAGCGCCCGCAGTGCGAGGCTTGCCACAAGGCGGCGCCGCACCAGAACGCCGCGCTGAACCGCCACACGGCTTCGGTCGCTTGTGCGACCTGCCACATCCCGAGCTTCGCCAAGTCGGACGAGACCGACATGCGCCGCGATTGGTCGCGCGCCGAGGCGGTGGAAGGCGAAGGCCGCTTCGAGCCGCACATCGAGTTCGCCACCAACGTGAAGCCGGCCTACGCGTGGTGGAACGGGCAGGGTACGGCGGCGCTTCTCGGCCAGCCGGTCGAGCAGGGCCCGAACGGAAGAGTGTCGATGTACCGGCCCGACGGCTCGATCCGCGATGCAAAGGCGAAGATCTCGCCGTTCAAGTATCACACCGGAAAGCTGCCGATCGAGACCGCCACCGGACTTATGGTGCCCGTGCAGGTCGGCGCGACCTTCCGCACGGGCAATACGATGGCGAGCGCGATCGGCGGCGCCAAGGCGTTCCGCGGCAAGGAGCTCACCGCGAAGGACATCTCCTATGTCGAAGTCGAGCGCTGGATGGGTATCTTCCACGAAGTGGTGCCGAAGGCGCGGGCGCTGAAATGCAACGACTGCCACGCCGCCGGCGCGAGCCGGCTCGACTGGAAGGCGCTCGGCTACGCGGGCGACCCGATGAAGGTCGGCGGCCGCAGGATCCGATGACGATCGGCTTGACCGCCATCAAAGGCCCGCCTTGCCGGCGTTCTAGCCTGATCCCATGAGCCAAGAGACCCTCACCTTCGGCGTGGAGCTCGAGCAAGGCGACGGCTACGAGTTTCGCGTGCGCTTCGACACGCCGGGCGCCGCGGAGCTTCTGCTCGACGAGCCGCCGCCGCTCGGCGGCGGCCACGGCCCGAACGCGGCGCGCCTCATCGCTGCCGCCGTGGCGAACTGCTTGTCGGCGAGCCTGGTGTTCTGCCTGCGCGGCAAGTTCAAGCAGAACGCGGGGCCGGTGCGTGCGATGGCGACCGGCCGCCTGGAGAAGAACGAGCGCGGCCGCTATCGCATCGCCGATATCGACGTCGTGCTTTCCCTTTCCGAGAAGCTCGGCGAGCTCCAGCACCAGGAGCGCTGCATGGCGCAGTTCGAGGATTTCTGCATCGTCACGGAAAGCGTGCGGCGCGGCATCCCGGTGTCGGTCAGCGTCGTCGACGCCGAAGGCAACATCGTGCATCGCGCCGGCGCGTCGGTGCCGGAGCCGGCCTAGCCTCTTTGGCGCGCCTCGAGTTCCACGGCGCGGCAGGCGAGGTCACCGGCTCGTGCTTTCTCGTCGATACCGGCAAGCTCAAGTTCCTCATCGACTGCGGCCTGTTCCAGGGCGGCCGCGCCGCCGAGGCGAAGAACCGCCGCTTCCGCTTCGAGCCGCGCGACATCGCCTTCGTGCTGCTCTCGCATGCGCACGTCGATCACTCGGGACTGCTGCCGCGCCTGGTCGCCAAAGGCTTCAAAGGCGCGATCTACGCGACGCGCGCGACCAGCGATTTCCTGGGCGTAGTGCTGCCCGACAGCGGCCACCTGCAGGAAAAGGAGGCGGAATGGCGCGGCACGACGCCGCTCTATACGGAAGCGCAGGCGCGCACGAGCCTCGAGCACCGCGTGCCGGTCGACTTCGATGCGCAGGTGAAGCCCCATGCGAGCGTGACCTGCCGTTTCCGCGAGGCGGGGCACATCCTCGGCTCGGCGATCCTCGAGGTCATGGTCGAGGGCAGGAAGATCGTCTTTTCCGGTGATCTCGGCCAGCCGGGACGGCCCATCGTGCCGCCGCCGGCCGCGATCGAGCAGGCGGACGTGCTGCTCATCGAATCCACCTACGGCAATCGCAACCACAAGACGCTGGTGCAGACGCTCGACGAGTTCGCCTTTGCGCTGAACGACACGCTCGCCAGCCGGCAGGGCAACGTGGTGATTCCCTCTTTTGCGATGGGCCGCGCGCAGGAGCTGCTGCACTTCATGGGCGAGCTGCAGGGCGAGAAACGGCTGCCGGCGAGCATGGAGATCTACGTCGATTCCCCCATGGCGCTGGCGGCGACCCGCATCACGCTGCAGTATGCCCCCTTGCCGAATGTGAACCGCGTGCACTTCACGCAGGATCTCGCCGAGTCGAAGAAGATCAATTCGATCCGCTCGGGCGCGGTGATCATCTCGGCCAGCGGCATGTGCGAAGGCGGCCGCATCCGCCACCATCTGCGCTGGAACATCTCGCGGCGCGAATGCGCCATCGTCTTCGTCGGCTTCCAGGCGGCCGGCACGCTCGGCCGGCGCATCGTCGACGGGGCGAAGCTGGTGCGCCTGTTCGGCGAGCCTTATCCCGTGCGCGCGAAGGTGTTCACCATCGGCGGACTGTCGGCGCACGCGGATCGCTCGGCGCTGCTCGGCTGGCTGAAGGGATTTCGCGCCGCGCCGGGCCGCACGTTCGTCGTGCACGGCGAGCCGCTCGCCGCGCATAGCCTGCGCGATGCGATCCAAACGGACTACGGCTGGCAGGCGAGCGTGGCCCAGCCGGGCGCAGCGGTCGAGCTCTAGGGCTATTTCGCCGCGGTCGGCAGGCTGAAAAACTTACGCGCCGCGGAAGGAGTTACAGCCGATTGTGCCGGCTTCTTCACCGCCCTGGCGAAGACCGCGGCGAGCTCCCAGACGCGGGCGCCGGGCTCGAGGCGCAGCACGAAGCGCCGGCCATCGTCGACCATCACCTCGAAGTAACGGTGCGTGGAGTCCGTCCAGCGCTCGATCACCGCGAGCACGCTCAGCCGGCGGCCGCCGACGTAGAACGCGCACGGGGTGTCTTCGCCTTTCGGCCCGGGATTGCTGAGTACACAGATTTTCATTGCGCCAACCCGCGTAGTGTGTGCCCGGAAGAAGCAAGTTTCGGCGCTTCCCCGATGGTCCATTCGGCGCGTGCCCTTGACGTGTGTCAACGGCTCCCCTGCGCAACGGCCTAGAGTGGGCAGGCATACCCGCGGAAGAAGACCGCCATGAGCGCCAAACAACTGCTATTCGGGGAGCCGGCGCACGCAAGGATGCTGCGCGGCATGAATATCCTCGCCGACGCAGTGCGCGTCACCCTGGGGCCGAAAGCGCGCACCGTGGTGCTGGAGCGAAGCTACGGCGCTCCCATCGTCATCAACTCGGGCGTGGTCGTCGCGAAGGAGCTCGAGCTCGCCGACCACTTCGAGAACATGGGCGCGCAGATGGTGCGCGAAGTCGCCGCCAAGACCTCGGAGGTGGCGGGCGATGGCACCACGACCGCGACGCTGCTCGCGGCCGCAATCGTCAACGAGGGCTTCAAGTACGTGGTGGCCGGCATGAATCCGATGGACCTCAAGCGCGGCATCGATGCCGCGGTCGAGGCGCTGTCGGCGCGGCTGAGCAGCCTCGCCAAGCCCTGCTCGACGCGCACGGAAATCGCGCAGGTGGCCGCCATCTCGGCGAACAACGACCGCTCGATCGGCGAGATGGTCGCCACCGCGATGGAAAAGGTCGGCCGCGAAGGCGTGATCACGGTGGAGGACGGCAAGGGGCTCGCCAACGAGCTCGAAGTCGTCGAGGGCACGCAGTTCGATCGCGGCTACATCTCGCCCTACTTCATCAACAATGCCGAGAAGCAGTCGGCGGTGCTGGAAGACGTGTGGATCCTGCTGCACGACAAGAAGATCGCGGCGATCCGCGACCTGCTGCCGCTACTCGAGCACGTGGCGAAGACCGGCAAGCCGCTGCTGGTGGTCGCCGAGGACCTCGAAGCCGAGGCGCTGGCGACGCTGGTGGTGAACACGCTGCGCGGCATCGTGCGCACCTGCGCCGTCAAGGCGCCCGGCTTCGGCGACCGCCGCAAGGCGATGCTGGAAGACCTGGCCGTCCTCACCGGCGGCGCCGTCGTCGCCGAGGAAGCCGGTCTCACGCTCGAGAAGGCGGAGCCGTCGGTGCTCGGGCACGCGAGGCGCGTCGAGATCGACAAGGACGACACCACCATCATCGGCGGCAGCGGCGATCCGAAGGCGATCGCCGCACGCGTGGCGCAGATCAGGAAGCAGGCGGACGACGCGACGAGCGACTACGACCGCGAGAAGCTCGAGGAGCGCGCCGCCAAGCTCTCCGGCGGCGTCGCGCTGATCCGGGTCGGGGCCGCGACCGAGACCGAGATGAAGGAGCGCAAGAGCCGCACCGAGGATGCGCTGCATGCGACGCGCGCTGCGGTCGAGCAGGGCATCCTGCCGGGCGGCGGCGTGGCGCTGCTGCGCGCGCGCAGTGCTCTGCAGGCCGTGAAGGGCGCGAATTCCGACCAGGACGCCGGCATCGCCATCGTGCGCCGCGCGATCGAAGAGCCGCTGCGCCAGATCGTGCGCAACGCGGGCGAGGAGCCGGCCGTCGTCCTGCAGCGCGTGCTCGACGGCGAAGGCAATTTCGGCTTCAACGCCGCGAGCGGCGAGTACGGCGACCTGGTACGCATGGGCGTGCTCGACCCGTGCAAGGTGACGCGCACCGCGCTGCAGAACGCGGCCTCGATCGCCGGGCTGATCCTGACCACCGAATGCATGATCGCCCAGCGGCCGCAGGATGCGGCGCAGGGCGCCGAGCAGTTTGCCCAAGCGGAGGCCGCCTGATGCTCACGTTCGAAGACTGCCTCGCGCTTTGCGAGTTGACCGAAGAAGAAGTGCGCGCCATCGCGCAGCACGAGGGCATTCCGGAGATGGCCGCCGCCGAGCTCGGCAACTACCTGGTCTGCACGCCGACCGGCAAGCTCTCGCTCAAGGAGATGATCCGCGACGACATCGCGGCGGCGCAGGGCGCGGGCAACCGCACGCGCGTGCTCACGCTGAAGCTCGTGCTTCGCGATTACATCCTGCGCCACCCCTATTGCGAGTCCCGCCACCGCGCCGCGCTGCATGTTCCCGAGCGGCGCAACAGCGCCATGGAAAGCCACCAATGAGCTACAAGACCATCGTCGTCCATCTCGACGCCCTGCCGCGCCGGAGCGAGCGCCTGGCGCTCGCCTGCCAGCTTACGACGAGCTTCGAGGCCCACCTCGTGGGCCTCTTCGCCATCGAGGAGCCGGTGACGCCCGCCTATGCCCTGGTCGAAGGCGGTGCCGTCATCTTCCAGCAATACCAGCGCTGGCGCGAGCAGGGCGAGCGCGAAGCGAGGAAGGAGTTCGACGCCCAGCTGAACCGCTGCAACCTGTCGCGGGCGGAATGGCGTTCGCCGGCCCTAGACGCCGTGAGCGCCATGCGCCTTAGCGCGCGCTACGCCGATCTGCTCGTCATCGGCCAGACCGATCCCGAAGTGCTGTCCGATTACTCGCCGGGCGAGCTCCTGCTCGAGGCCGGCCGGCCCGTGCTGGTCGTGCCGTACGCGGGCCGCTTCTCGAGCGTCGGCAGGCGCGTGCTGATCGCCTGGAACGCGAGCCGCGAAGCGGCGCGCGCCGTGACCGATTCGCTGCCGTTCCTGCAGCGCGCGCAGCATGTCGAGATCGTCGCCTTCGACCCGCAGGAGAGCCGCGGCGAGCACGGCGAGGAGCCGGGCGCCGACATCGCGCTCTACCTTGCCCGCCATGGCGTAAAGGCGACTGCAGCGCAGCAGCATGCCGGCATCGACGTCGGCGAGCAGATCCTTTCGCGCGCCGCCGATGCGGACGCGGACCTCATCGTCATGGGCGCATACGGGCATTCGCGCACGCGCGAGCTGGTCCTCGGCGGCGCGACGCATACGGTGCTCGGCTCGATGACGGTGCCGGTCTTGTTCTCTCACTGACCGTGCGCGCTTGATCCAGGTCAACGCCGGAATGCCCGGCGGCCGCACCATGGGTGCATGAAAGTCGGAGAACTGTGTAACCGCAGCGTCGTCGTCGCCTGGCGCGACACGCCGCTTAGCGAAGCTGCGCGCCTGATGCGCGAACAACACGTCGGCAGCCTGGTCATCGTGGTCGAGCGCCACGGCGAGCGCATTCCGGCCGGCATCCTCACCGATCGCGATATCGTGGTCTCGGCCTGCGCCAAGGGCCTCGATCCGCGCAGCCTGACCGCCGGCGAAGTGATGACCGGCGAGCTCGTCACCATCGCCGCGAGCGACAACGTGGCGGACGCGCTGGCGCTGATGCGTGCGCGCGGGGTAAGGCGGCTGCCCGTGCTCACGGAGCACGGCGCGCTCTACGGCATCGTCAGCGTGGATGACCTGCTTGGGCTGGTGGCCGCCGAGCTCGGGGAATTCGCGCGCATCGTCGATACCGAGCGCCGGCAGGAGCTTCACGCGCGCCGCTAGAAGCGGCGCGCGCCTACTGCAGAAGCGGGCTGCTGGCGCTCTGCGCCGCGCAGCGTACGTAGGGCGGCGTCGTGGCGAGCTGGATCTCGATCAGCTGCCGGCAACCGGCGCAAAGATCGAAATCGACGTCGTGGCCGCGAGCCGGGCAGCACACCCGGCCCTCGTCGACGAGGTGGCGCTCGCGCGCGCGCTGGAAGAGGCGAAACACCTAGAAGCTGGTGGTCAAAAGCGCGAGCAGGACCAGGCCGACGGCGAGCCCCTGCCAGGCGGTGCGGCGGAACATGAGCTCGTGCGCGTGCTGCTCGTCCCATTCGCCGCCTTGCGCCATCGAGACGATGCCGCTCGCGAGCGACCAGGCGGCCATGGCGGCCGCCGCGAAGATGAGGAACGTCATTGCATCCATTGCTTGGCCTCCCAGTCGTGGTCGGAACGGGTGAATCGCGCCCGCGGCAGGTCGCTCGTCAGGCGGTAGAACTCCGGCTGCGCCATGTGCACGAGATGCTCGTGGTCGCCGGCCTCGAAATAGACTTCGCGCACGTTATCCAGCGTGTCGTCGACGATGGTGGGCAGGCCGTAGAGCCGCCCGAGCGGCGGCAGCGCGCCGGGCTCGCAGTCGGCGAAGATCTTCGCCAGCTCGGACTCTTCGGCGAGCTCGAGCGGCTGCCGGTGCAGCGCCTTGCCGAGCTTCGAGAGCACCACATGGCGCGTGGACGGCAGCACGGCGAGCACATAGCCGACCTGGTCCTTCAGCACGACGGCCTTGGCGAGCGCATCTCCGGGCACGTGCGCCTCGTACGCGGTCTCGATGCTGTTGGCGCTGTGCGCATGCGAAAGCACCTCGTAAGCGCTTTGCCGTTCGGCCAGAAAATCCTGCACTTTCGATGCGATGTTCATACGGGCACCTCGCGGCTGTTCGCCTCCTGTTCTCCTATGGTTTCGCTTGTACACCTCCCGCTGCCACCCCCCTTTGATGGAGGTCAACGCGTCTGCCGCGCGCAGGTTCATGCTTGTGCACTGCGGAGGTATCGCCATGCGTCACTGGAAAATCCTCGCCGCAGCCTCGTTCTCCCTCCTTGCATTGCCCATCGTCGCAGCCGCCCAATCCGCCGGCGTGCCGGACGCGAAGAGCGCCAACGGCATCAAGTTCATCGCCGGCGGCCTCGGCCAGCCCGAGTCGCAGGCGATGTTGAAGGAGGCGGCACGCTATCCGCTCAACCTCGTCTTCTCCGGCGGCCGGGACAAGCATTTCGTCGCCGATGTGCGCGTCAACGTGAAGGACAAGGCCGGCAAGACGGTGTTCGAGGCCACGGCGGGCGCGCCGATCATGCTGGTCGACCTGCCGACGGGCGCCTACACGATCGAGGCGCAGTATCGCGGCAAGGCGCTGCAGCACAGCGCGCAGGTCGTCGCCAAGGCCCCGACCGGCCTCACGTTCCACTGGGACCTGGCCGACTAGGCCCTAGCCCAGCGCGCCCTCGATCTGCTGCACCAGCGTGTCGAGAATCTTGACGCGCGCATGGTACTTGTCGTTCGCGCCGACCAGCGTCCACGGCGCGAGCTGGGTGCTGGTGCGCTCGATCATGTCGGCCGCCGCCTCCTGGTAGGCGTCCCACTTGTCGCGGTTGCGCCAGTCCTCGGCAGTGATCTTGAAGCGCTTGAAGCGCGTCTGCTCGCGCTCCTTGAAGCGGCGCAGCTGCTCTTCCTTGGAGATCTGCAGCCAGAACTTGGAAACGATGGCGCCGTTCTTGGTGAGCTGCTCCTCGAAGTCGTTGATCTCGCCGAAGGCGCGCATCCAGTCCGCCTCGGCGCAGAAGCCTTCGATGCGCTCCACCAGCACGCGCCCATACCAGCTGCGGTCGTAGATCGTGACGCGGCCCTTGCGCGGCACGTGGCGCCAGAAGCGCCACAGGTACGGCTGCGCGCGTTCTTCGTCGGTCGGCGCGGCGACCGGGATCGTGTGGTACAGGCGCGCATCGAGCGCGGCGGTAATGCGGCGGATGGCGCCGCCCTTGCCGGCGGCATCCATGCCTTCGAACACGCACACCACGTTGCGCTCGGCGAACCTGGGATGGCGCGTGGCGAGCGCGAGCCGCTGCTGCAGCTTCTCGAGGCTCTTCTCGTACTTCGCCTTGTCGAGCTTGAGCGTGAGATCCATGCCGCGCAGCACGTGCAGCCGGTCGACCGGCCGCACGATCGGGGCGGCGCGGCTTTTCGGCGTGCGGCGCTCCACCTTGCGCTCCAGGCGCTTCTTCATCGCCTCGAGCAGCGTCTTCGCGACCGTCACCGCGCGGTAGCGCGCGTCCGATCCCTCGACCACGATCCACGGCGCGTTCGCCGTGCTGGTCTTCCTCAGCGTGTCCTCGCTGATTCGGTAGAAGCGGTCGTAGACCTTGAAGAAGTCCCAGTCCCGGTCGGTGATGCGCCAGGCGGTCTCCGGATCCTTCTGCAGCGCGCGCAGCCGTTTCTTCTGCCGCTTCTTCGAAAGATGGAACCAGAACTTGAGAATCAGCGCGCCTTCGTCGGCCAGCATGCGCTCGAAGTCGTTGATCTCTTCGATCGAGCGCATCAGGTCCTTGCCGCTCGAGCGCTTGAACACGCGGTCGATGATCGGCGCCGTGTACCAGGAGCCGAACAGCATGCCGATCCTTCCGCGCGGCGGCAGCTTCTGCCAGAAGCGCCACATCGGCGGCCGCTCGCGCTCCTCGTCCGACGGGTTGTCGAAGGCGCAGGTATGGATGTGGCGCGGGTCCATCCACTCGTTCAGCAGGTTCACCGTTTCACCCTTGCCCGCGCCGCGCACGCCCGAGATGAGGATGATCACCGGAAAACGTCCGACCTTCGACAGCTCGAACTGCGCATCCAGCAAGTCGGCGCGCAGCTTGGGTGCGATCTGCTTGTAGCGCGCCTTGGACAGCTCGTGGCCGAGCTCGGCGGACTCGAACATGGCTTGGGCCCCTCCCTTAGGACCGGAAGGCCATGCTAAAGCACCGCGCGCAGACGGCTTTTTGACATGCATCAACCGCCGCGGCAGCCGCGGGCGTACCGTGGGCTCGCCATGATGGGCGAAGAGCTCCTCGTCAGCTCCTGGCGGCGCCAGCTCGAATCGAGCCTCGGCATCCTCGAAGCGATGCTCGATGCCACGGGAAAGCTCTACGAGACGCAGCTCGCTGCGGTGGTCGAGGCCCATGCCGCCGTGGTCGCCACCCGCAAGGCGGTCCTCGAGGCGCACAGCCTCGCCGAGCTCGCCAGCCTGCAGTCCCAGATTGCGAGCCACAACCTCGCGGGGTCGGCATCGTACTGGCGGGCGATCGGCGGCCTCGCCCGCGACACGCAGGCCCGGATCGGCGAATCGCTGATCAACAGCTAGGCGGTCTTCCGTTCTTCCTACAGCGCGAATCCGCCTTTTGCCGATGGCGGCCCGCTCGTCGGCGTCTTAACGTCGAGTCGTGGAAAAAGGGAGCCACGCCATGAAGATCGACGATCTGCCGGTGCAAGAGCGCCTCGCGCTCGAGGAGCTGGAGGACGACGAAGCGCTCGAGCGGCGCGTGGCGCAGATGCAGGAAGAGATCGAGCTCCTGGAAGCGCGGGTGCGCGCCGCAAGGCTCGCCGGCGCCTAGCCTGGACCTCGGTGCGTCGGGCTATTCGAAGAGCGCGCGGTTGACGCGCGCACGCGCCGCTTCGACGAGCAGGCGCTCGAACTGGTCGCGATCTCCATCGACCTCGCGCTCGTAGACCGCATTTTTCTTCCTGGGCTTGAGCGCTTGCGGCGGGCGCCGTTTCTCGCGGCGGGAACGGGGGGAGGGCATGCCGCATCGTCCGCTACCGCGCTCCCTTGCGCTTGATGCATGTCAAGAATGGGCATGGGGGCCGCCACATACTCGGTAAGTGACTCTCAATCGCCGTATCGCGCTCGGCGCCGCCGCGGCGCTCGTCGCGGCCTATTTCGCCTTTAGCTGGCTCGCGGGGCCCAAAGTAGAAGCCGTGCGCGTGATGCGCCGCGACCTGGTGCAGTCGGTCGTGGCAAGCGGGCGGGTCGCCAAGCCGCATCGCGTCGATATCGGTGCCCAGATCGTGGGTACGGTGGTGCAGATCCCGGTGTCCGAGGGGCAGATGGTCAAGGCCGGGCAGCCCCTCATCGTCCTCGACGCGGCCGAATCGGCGGCGCTCGTGCGGCAGGCGCAAACCGCGGTCGAGCAGGCGGAGGCGCGCTTGCGGCAGCTGCGCGAGCTGCAGCTGCCGGTCGCCGACCAGGCACTGCGGCAGGCCGAGGCCAATCTCTCCAGTGCGCGCGTGCAGTACGCAAGGCAGCGACGGCTGTTCGAAAGCGGCTACGTGGGCGAGGCGGCGATCGACGAGGCGCGGCGCAATCTCGACGTCGCGCAGACCCAGGTGGAGACGGCGCGCAAGCAGGTCGAGACGGCGCAGCCCAAGGGCAGCGACGCGGCGCTCGCGGCCACTGCGCTCGAGCAGGCACGCGCCAACCTGCAGGCTGCGCGTGCACGCTACCGGTACACCGCGATCAGCGCGCCCGCCGACGGCACGCTCATCGCCCGCGACGTCGAGCGCGGCGACGTGGTGCAGCCGGGCAAGGCCCTCATGGTGCTCTCGCCGGCCGGGGCCACGCAGCTCGTGCTGCAGCTCGACGAGCGCAATCTTTCGCGCCTGCAGCTCGGGCTGAAGGCGCTCGCCTCCGCCGATGCGTATGCCGCGCAAAGATTCGCCGCCGAGGTCGTCTACATCAACCCGGCCGTCGACGCGCAGCGCGGCACCGTCGAAGTGAAGCTCGACGTGCCGCAGCCGCCGGACTACCTGCGCGACGACATGACGGTTTCCGTCGACATCGAAGTCGCGCGCCGTGGCGCCGTCCTCACGCTGGCGGCCGATGCCGTGCGCGACGCAGCCGGGCCCGCGCCCTGGGTGCTCGCCGTGCGCGGCGGCCGGGCGGTCAAGCAGGCGGTGAAGCTCGGTCTGCGCGGCGAAGGCAGCGTCGAGCTGGTGGAAGGCCTCGCCGAGGGCGAGCTCGTCGTCGCCACGGCGACCGCCGGCGTGTCGGTCGGCGAGCGGGTGAGGCCCGAGGTGCGTGAATAACCTGCTGCCGTTCGAGTGGATCGCCGCCAGCCGCTTCCTGCGCGAAGGCCGCATGCAGACCATCTCGACGCTGCTCGGCATCGGCATCGGCGTCGGCGTGATCATCTTCATGTCGGCGGCGCTCTCGGGCCAGATGGCCAACATCACGCGCCGCGTGCTTTCCGCACAGGCGCACATCGTCCTCGTGCCGGCGCAGGAGGTCGCGCGGCCGCTGCGCGGCCCCGAATTCGACCCCGGGGTCGCCCAGGCCGCCCTGGTGCAGAAGCCCTTCCAGCGCGTGCGCTCGATCGACCAGTGGCAGCGCATCGCGAGCGAGGTGGCCGCGATGCCCGCGGTGACGGCGGTGTCGCCGATGGCCGCCGGCTCGGTGCTCGCCGTGCGCGGCGAAGCCACGCGCTCGGTCAGCATCCAGGGCGTGGATGCGCAACGCTACTTCAGCATCGTGCCGCTGCCGGAGAAGATCGTCGCCGGCCTGCCGCGCCTGGGCGCGGAGGACATCATCATCGGCGCCGACCTCGCCACCGACCTGGGCGTGCGCGTCGGCGACAAGCTGCGCGTGGCGGCGGCGTCCGGCCGGGGGCCGACGCTCACCGTGTCGGGCATCGTCGACCTGGGCAGCAAGGGCGCCAACCAGCGCGCGACCTATTGCGCGCTGCATACGGCGCAGGCGCTCCTCGGCCTGATCGGCGGCGTCTCCAGCATCGACATCACGGTGCGCGACATCTACGCCGCCGAGCACGTGGCGCAGCGGATCACGGCGCTGACCGGCGTGCAGGCCGACAGCTGGATCAAGACGAACAGCCAGCTCTACCTGGCCATCAACGCCCAGCGCATCGCCAACACCACCATCCGGTTCTTCGTCGGCCTGGCGATCGCGTTCGGCATCGCCGC
>DATDCR010000304.1:0-17217 GCA_036524215.1 Burkholderiales bacterium | reverse complement strand
CCCCCAAGGAGCGCGAAGTGATGCACTTCGCGCGCGCTGCCGGTCTCGACCACGAGCCCGGTGCTGGTGCGTAGCCCTTTGCCGACCAGATGCTGATGAATTGCACTCAAAGCCAATAAAGCAGGGATCGCGACGCGCTCCTTGTCCACCAGGCGGTCGGAGATGACGATGATCGAGTAGCCCGAGCGTACGGCGTCTTCCGCCTGCGCCGCGAGCGAAGCGAGCCGCGCCTCTACCGCTTCCTTGCCCCAAGCGACGGGATAGGTGATGTCGAGCTCGCAGGACTTGAACTTGCCGCCGGTGTAGCGCTCGATGTGCCGGATCTTCTCCATCTCGTAGAAATCGAGCACCGGCTGGCTGACTTCCAGCCGCAGCGGCGGATTCAGCTCGTCGATGCCGAGCAGGTTCGGCTTCGGCCCGATGAACGAGACCAGCGACATCACCAGCTCTTCGCGGATCGGATCGATCGCCGGGTTCGTCACCTGGGCGAAGAGCTGCTTGAAGTAGTGGAACAGCGTCTTGTTCTTGTTCGACAGCACCGCGAGCGGCGAATCGTTGCCCATCGAGCCGATCGGCTCCTCGCCGGTCGCGCTCATCGGCTGCAGGATGAACTTCAGGTCCTCCTGCGTGTAGCCGAAGCTCTGCTGCCGGTCGAGCAGCGGCACCTTCGACTTGAAGGGTTGCGTCTTC
Source organism: Burkholderiales bacterium (assembly GCA_036524215.1). GTDB lineage: Bacteria > Pseudomonadota > Gammaproteobacteria > Burkholderiales > SG8-39 > SCGC-AG-212-J23. The sequence continues at coordinate 16,527 of DATDCR010000304.1, read as the reverse complement.
TCGCTCTCGACCTCGTCGAGCTTGACGCGGATGCGCTCGATCCACTCCGCGTACGGCCTGGCGCTGGCGAGCGAATCCTTCAGCTCCTTGTCGTCGACGATGCGGCCCTTCTCCAGGTCGACCAGGAACATCTTGCCCGGCTGCAGGCGCCACTTCTTGACGATGCGCTCTTCCGGCACGGGAAGGCAGCCGCACTCGGACCCCATGATGACGAGATCGTCATCGGTGACGATGTAGCGCGAGGGCCGCAGGCCATTGCGATCCAGCGTGGCGCCGATCTGCCGGCCGTCGGTGAACGCAATGGAAGCCGGGCCGTCCCACGGCTCCATCATCGCTGCGTGGTACTCGTAGAAAGCGCGCCGCTGCGGATCCATGAAGCTGTGGTTCTCCCACGCTTCCGGGATCATCATCATCATGGCGTGGGCGATGGAATAGCCGCCCATGACCAGGAGCTCCAGCGCGTTATCGAACGAGGCGGAGTCCGACTGGCCGGCATAGATCAGCGGCCAAATCTTGCGCAGATCGTCGCCAAGGATCGGCGATGAGATCGCGCCTTGGCGGGCGCGGATCCAGTTCACGTTGCCGCGCAGCGTGTTGATCTCGCCGTTATGGCAGATCAGGCGGAATGGATGCGCCAGATCCCAGGATGGAAACGTGTTGGTCGAGAACCGCTGGTGCACCAGCGCGAGCGCGGATTCGACGCGCGCGTCCTTGAGATCCAGGTAGTACTCGCCGACCTGGTTGGCGAGCAGCATGCCCTTGTAGCAGACGGTGCGCGCGGACATCGACGGCACGTAGAACTCCTTGCCGTGCTTGAGATGCAACGCCTGGATGGCATGGCCCGAGCTCTTGCGGATGATGTAGAGCTTGCGCTCGAGCGCATCGGTCACCGTGACGCGCTTGCCCCGGCCAATGAAGACCTGGCGCACCACCGGCTCGAGCTGGATCGCCGGCTGCGCCAGGTCGGCGTTGTCGACCGGGACGTCGCGCCAGCCGAGAAGGGCCTGCCCTTCGTCCTTGATCGCCCGCTCGATCTCGTACTCGCACGCGATGCGCGAAGCGGGATCGCGGGGCAGAAACACCATGCCGACGCCGTACTGGCCGGCGGGCGGCAGCTTGACGCCCTGCTTCGCCATTTCTTCCCGGTAGAAACGGTCCGGAATCTGGATCAGGATCCCGGCGCCATCGGAAAGCTTGGGGTCCCAGCCGACCGCGCCGCGGTGGGTGAGATTGCGCAGCACCGTCAGGCCCTGCTCGACGATGGTGTGGGACTTCTTGCCCTTGATGTTGGCAACGAAGCCGACGCCGCAGGCGTCGTGCTCGTTCTCGGGGCAGTACATGCCTTGTGGCGTCAAGCCCATGATCCTAAAGCAGTCCGCAGGGTGTGCGGCTCTGCACAAAAAATGAGGTCGAACCGGTAAATATACCGGCGTAACCCTTCTGCTACAAGACCTTACGGCGTTGCAGCAGCGATCGCCGCTCGGATCAGCCGCGGGTCGACCGCGCTTTCCAGGCGCGCACGGCCGATCCTCTCGAGCAGCACCAGTCGCACCTGTCCGCCCACGCTTTTCTTGTCGATTGCCATGAGTTCGAGCCAGCGCTCGAGCGCAATTTGCGGCGGCCGCACCGGCAATCCGGCACGCGAAACCATCCCGCGGAGGCGATCCGCATCGGCCTGCGGCAGAAGGCCGGCGCTGGCCGAAAGGCTTGCTGCGATCACCATTCCTGCCGCCACCGCCTCACCGTGCAGCCAGGGGCCGAAGCCCGTCGCCGCCTCTATGGCATGGCCGAACGTATGACCGAAGTTGAGCAGCGCGCGCACGCCGCCTTCGCGCTCGTCTTGCGCGACGATCGCCGCTTTGAGCTCGCACGATCTGTGCACGGCATAGATCAGCGCTTGCGGATCGCGTGCACCCAGCTTCTCGATATTTGCATCGAGCCAATCGACGAAAGGCGCATCGAGCGCGAAGCCGTGCTTGATGACCTCGGCGATCCCGGCGCGCAGCTCCCGGTCGGGCAGCGTGCCCAGCGCAGCGACATCCGCGATGACCGCACGCGGCTGGTGGAACGCGCCGATCATGTTCTTGCCGCGCGCGTGGTTGATCGCCGTCTTGCCGCCGACAGAGGAATCGACTTGCGCCAGCAGCGTGGTCGGGACTTGGATGAAGTCGATCCCCCGCTGATAGACCGCCGCGGCAAAGCCCGCGAGGTCGCCGACCACGCCTCCGCCGAGCGCCACGATGACCGCGTCACGACCGAGCCGCGCCGCGAGCAATTGCTCAAAGACGCGGTCGAGCGTCGGCCAGCGCTTCGCCTGCTCGCCGTCCTCCACCACGATTTGCGTGACTCGGGCGCCGGCCGCCTCGAGCGCTCGTCTTGCTCTGGACAGATAGAGGGGCGCCACCACCTCGGTGGTGATGATGGCCACGGTCCCGCGCAGGTGGGGCGCGTACAGGGCGCCCTGGTCGAGAAGCCCGGCCCCGATATGAATCGGGTAGGAGCGCTCGCCGAGGGCTACGCGGAGGCTTTGCATCGGTCGCCGAGCTCCTTGATGAGCGCGCGGGTCAGCGCGGTGACCGTCTGCCGGCCCGTATCGACCACCAGGTCCGCCACCGCGCGGTACAGGGGATCGCGCTGCGCATGCAGCTCTCTTAGCCGCGCCAGCGGGTCGGAGGTCGCCAGCAAGGGGCGATTTCGGTCGCTGCGCACACGCTCGTAGAGGTCTTCGGGCTGCGCCCGCAAATAGATCACGGTGCCGCCGGCGGCGAGAAGCTGCCGGTTTTCCTGCGCGAGCACCGCGCCGCCGCCCGTCGCGAGGACGATGCGATCCAGCTGCGTGAGCTCGGCGAGCACCTGGGTCTCGCGCGCGCGAAAGCCGCCTTCGCCCTCGATGTCGAAAATGAGCGGAACCTTGACGCCGCAGCGGCGCTCGATCTCTTGATCGGAATCGATGAAGCGCAGCTTCAGCCGCCGCGCGAGCAGACGACCGATGGTCGTCTTGCCGGCGCCCATCATCCCGACTAGGTAGACATTTGCCGCGCGCTTCATGGCGGCATTGTAGGAACAAAAACGGCCGGGAGACCCGGCCGCTGTGCTGCAAGCTGCGCTGCGTTCAGCGAATCGTCAGCCGCTCGTTGACGATGCGCGGCGTGATGAACACCATCAGCTCAGTCTTGTTCGAGGTGGTGGTGTTGTTCTTGAAGAGCCACCCCACCAGCGGCAGATCCCCCAGCAGCGGAATCTTGGTGATGTCGGTACGGTCGTTCTGCTCGTAGATGCCGCCGATCACGACGGTGCCGCCATTGTCGACCAGGACCTCGGTCTTGACGTGCTTGGTGTTGATCTGCACGCCTGCGGCCGTCGTCGCGCCGGGTTGATCCTTGTTGACGTCGAGGGTCATGATGATGTTGCCTTCGGGCGTGATCTGCGGCTTCACCTTGAGCGCGAGATTCGCCTTGCGGAACGACACGGCCGTCGCGCCGGACGAGGTTGCCTGCTGGTACGGGATCTCCGTCCCCTGCTCGATGACGGCTTCCACCTGGTCGGCGGTAAGAACACGCGGGCTGGCGATGATCTTGCCCTTGCCGTCGGCTTCCAGGGCGGACACTTCGATGCTCAGCAAGCGCGACGCCGTGCTGTTGAACAGGATGAACGACAACTGCCCGGCGCTGAAGCCGTTGAGGCCGTTGGCGGGGAAGTTGGACTGCAAGCCCGGACCGTTGATCACCGGGGTACCCCGCACGAGGCCGGCGAACTGGCCCGTGTTGACGAGCTCCGCGCCAGTGGCCAGGCGCGAGCCCTGGATCCCGCCGGCACCGGCGTTGAGATAGCCCACGCGCGCGCCCAGGTTGCGGCTGAACGTCTCGTCCGCCTCGACGATACGTGCCTCGATCATCACCTGCCGCACCGGCACGTCGATCTTGCTCAGCAAGCGGCGCACTTCCTCCAGGCGACTCGGCGTGTCCTGCACGAACAGCGTGTTCGTGCGCACATCGACCACCGCGCTGCCGCGCTTGGAAAGAATCCGCTGGTTCGGATCCGAAAGCAGCTTCTGCACGTCGACCGCTTTCTGGTAATTCATCTGGAATGTTTCGGTGCGCGTCTGCTCAAGGTCGGAAATCTGCTGCGCCGCTTCCAGGGCGAGCTTCTCGCGCGTGGCCAGCTCGTCGCGTGGCGCGATCCAGATGACGCTGCCGTTGCGGCGGCTGTCGAGGCCGCGGGTCTGCAGAATGATCTCGAGCGCCTGGTCCCAAGGCACATCCTTCAGGCGCAGGGTGATATTGCCGGTCACCGTATCGCTCGTGATGACGTTGAGGTCGGTAAAGTCGGCGATCACGTTGAGCACCGCCCGCACTTCGACGTTCTGGAAGTTGAGCGAGAGCTTCTCGCCGGTGTACCGGCCGCGCTGCGCGGCGCGCGAAGGATCGGCGGTCAGCGGCTTCACTTCCAGCACGAACTGCGTGTCGGACTGGTAGGCGTTGTGCTCCCACTGACCTTTCGGCTCGATCACCATGCGCACGTTGTCGCCCTGCTGGAACGTGCTCACGGTGTTGACCGGCGTGCCGAAATCGACGACGTCCAGCCGCCGGCGCAGATTGTCCGGCAGCGCCGTCTTCAGGAACTCGACGATGATGTTCTGGCCCTGCTGCCGAATGTCGATGCCGGTATTCGTATCGGCGAGATCGACGATCACGCGCCCTTCGCCGGCGCGCCCGCGCCGGAAATCGACGTCGCGAATGGCGTGCTGGGCGTTCGCCGTCCCGTCGGCGAAGCGAGCCACCTGGCCGCCGGGGGCCGTCTGCACGACCGCCGGCTCGGAAAGCGTAATCACGACATTGCGGCCATCGATGCTCGCTTCGTGCGCGACCGGGCGGCGCAGGTTGAGGACCAGGCGCGTGCGATCGCTGCCTTGCACGATATTCATGCTGCGCAGCTCGCCCTGGCTGATGTCCTGGCTCGAGCGCCCGAGGGCGTTGACGGTATTCGGAAAGTCGAAGGCGATGCGCGCCGGATTGGCGACGGCGAAGTTGGGCGGGACGCTGCGCAGCGGCTCCTTGGTGGTGACGCGCACGAGGATCTTTCCGCCCTGCTGCGACACATCGAAGGACTCGATGCTGTTCGACTGCGCCATGGCGACGCCAATGGCCGCAAGCCAAACGGCAAGCACGTAGAGAAGCGATTTGGTTTTCATTTTTGTGCCTCCACCAGTTGGAGCGCGCTGGTACGCTCGACCCATTCCCCGCTGCTGTCCTGCACCAGCTCCTTCAGCCTGATCTGGCCTTCATCGATGCCCATGATCACGCCGAAGTTCTGCCCCATGTAATTGCCCTTCTTCACCCGATAGAGGTTCGGCCCCGCCTTGACGAGCGCGAAGGTCTCCTTCTCCTGGGTAATGGTGCCGAGCATCTGGATCGCCTCGAGCGGAAAAGCCTCGAGCGGCTCCTTGACCCGCTTCTCGTGCTCCGCCAGCTTGCTGGCCGCGTTCGACGATGACCGGCCGACCTGCGCGACTTCGATGCGCTCCAAGCGAAAGGGGTCGACCTGCCCCTCGCTGGTGTAGGGGACCGGCTCGTACGGCTTGACCTGCGGCAACGGCGGCACCTGACCGCGGAAGTCCTTGGTGAGCTGGGCGAGCTCCTGCTTCAGGTCGCCGTGCTCGTCGCCGCCGCATCCTGCGATCAGCCCGACCACCATCGCGATGCCGAGTAGGCGCTTCATTTCTTCGCCGGCCCTTTCTTCGACGCCTGCGACTTGCGCTGCGCGGCCAGCTCGTCTTCGTCGAGATAGCGGAAGGTGCGCGCGGTAACGTCCATCGTAAGCTGATTGTCTTTGCCGGCGTTGATGCTCACGTCGTTGAGCGTGACGATGCGCGGCAGCTGGCCAACGTCGCTCGCGAACGCGCCCATGTCATGGTAGGTACCGGTCACGCGCACGGCGATCGGCCGCTCGGAGTAGAACTCTCGCGTGATCTCGCCTGGCGAAGGCCGGAAAAGATCGAACAGCAGCCCCCTGCCAAGGCCCGCCTGGTTGATATCGACGAGCAAGGCGTCCATTTGCGAGCGGTTCGGCAGCTGGCGCAACAGGGCGCCGAACTGAGTGTCGATCTCGCGCAGCTGCTGGCGATGCAGATCGAGGTTGATGGCCTGCTTCTTCTTGTCCAGATATTGCTGCTTGAGCTTGTCTTCCTCGCCCTGCAGGCGCGTCAAGTCGTCGCGCTGGTCGCTGTTGTGCAGGAAGAATCCGGCCACCGGGATGCCGATCAGGATCGCCACCAGCACGAGCAGCTTGGGTGCGACGTGCCAGGTACCGGGATCCTTCCAGTTGGTGCGCTTGAACTCATCGACGATGGCGTTGAAGTTGACCGCCATGGCTAACCTTTCTTCGCGGCCGCCGGCGCTGGCTTCGGCGCCGCCGGCGCCGGCTCGGCCTGCGGTCGCTTCAACGATATGAACATGGTGAACTCGGACACGCGCCGCTTATCGAGCGGCGCGGCCTTGACTTCGATCAGCTCGGGGTTGCCGAGCCAGCGCGACGACTCGATGTTGCGCATGAGCGTCGAGACGCGGGCATTGGACTGCGCATACCCCAGCAGCTGCACCCGCATGCCCTTCTGCACGATGGACTTCAGGAATACGCCCTCCGGCATCTGCTTCACGAGCTCGTCGAGCAGGTGCACGGTCTGCGCGCGATCGGCCTGCAGCGTCTCGATGATCTGCTTGCGGGCGAGGAGCGCCTGGATCTCGTCCTTCAGCTTGTTGATCTCGGCGATTTCCTTGTCGAGCTTGGTGATCTCGCCCTTGAGAAACTGGTTGCGGCTCTCCTGGCTGCTGATCTGCTCGGCGTAGTAGCTATGCACCAGACCGACGATCAGCAGGCCGATGATCGCCGTGCCCGCGCTGACGACGAAAAAATGCTGCTTCGAGCGCTTACGCCGCTCGGCGCGGTGCGGCAGCAGGTTAATGCGTGCGACGGTCATTGCGGGTCGAATCTCCTCATGGCGAGGCCGCAGGCCACGATCAGAGACGGCGCATCGGCGATCAGGCGCTTGAGCTGCACGCGTGGCGAGTGCTGCATCTGGGCGAAGGGGTTCGCGATGCTGGTCGGCACCTGCGCCCGGGTGTTCACCACTTCGTCGAGCCCCGGGATCACGGCGGAGCCGCCGGCGAGCAGGATGTGCTCGACCGTGTGGTACTGCGTCGAGGTGAAGAAGAATTGCAGCGCGCGCTGGATTTCGCCCGACAGGTTCTCCATGAACGGGCGCAGCACCTCGGCTTCGAAATCATCCGGCAGGCCGCCCGAGCGCTTGGCGTTCTCCGCTTCCTCCGGGCTCATCCCATAGCGGGTGACGATCTCCTGGGTCAGCTGGTTCCCGCCAAACGCCTGCTCACGCGTGTAGATCGATTGATCGTTGCGCAGCACCGTCACGTTCATGACGTTCGCTCCGACATCAACCACGGCGATGTTCTGGTCCTTGCCGCCATTAGGCAAAGCCTGCACCACGAGCGAAAGGGCGCTCTGCTGCGCAAAGGATTCGACGTCCATCACGAGCGCCTTGAGGCCCGCGGAGTCGGCGACCGCGACGCGGTCTTCGACCTTCTCCTTGCGCGTGGCGGCGATGAGGACTTCCTGCTCCTCGGGACTGGTCGGAGAAGGACCCACCACCTGGAAATCGAGATTGACCTCCTCCAGCGCGAACGGGATGTACTGGTTGGCTTCGCTTTCCACCTGCACTTCGAGCTCTTCCTCGCGCAGGCTTGCCGGCACGACGATCTTCTTGCTGATCACCGCGCCGGTCGGCACGGCCATCGCGACATATTTGGTCCGCGTGCCAAGGCGCTTGTGAGCGCGCCGCACCGCGTCGGTGACGGCTTCGAGGTTGTTGATGTTGCCGTCGACGATCGCGTCGCGAGCCAGCGGCTCGATGGCGTAGCGCTCGACCCGGTAGACACCTTTACCCGCATCGACGATCTCGAGCATCTTCACCGACGACGAACTGATGTCGAGGCCGAAGAGCGGCGGCGCCTTGGGCGTAAAGAGGTCGAATTGCATTTCTTTATTTTCCCCTTTGCGTATCGAAGCTTAGCCGCGATACGTAGAATTGGCGTGAAATCCTAGCAACAACCCCAGCGGCTGTCTAGTTAATTATCCACGCGGGGGAAGCGGTATCATGCGGCGATCGATGCAGTCGTTGCAATAACTCCGGGCTGACGGTCTAACCCCTCGATGTGGCTTCGCTTTGTAGGCTTTCCGCTGGCCTTGCTCGCGGCAGCGGCAGCCGCCGCCGTGCTCGTGGTCGGGCTCCTCGTGGTCCTGGCGTACCCGAGCCTGCCGGAGCTCGACGCGCTGACGGCCTATCAGCCCAAGATCCCGCTGCGGATCTACACGGCCGATGGGGTGCTGATCGGCGAGTTCGGCGAGGAAAGACGAGCCGTCGTATCCATTGCGGACGTCCCCGCGCAATTGAAGAACGCCATCATCGCGGCGGAAGACGAGCGCTTCTACCAGCACCCCGGCATCGACTACGTGGGGGTCCTGCGGGCTGCCTACGCCAACCTGGTCGCGGGGGGAAAGCGGCAAGGCGCAAGCACGATCACGATGCAAGTGGCCCGCAATTTCTTCCTGTCATCGGAGAAGACCCTCACCCGCAAGCTCTATGAGGCGCTGCTGGCGTTCAAGATCGAGCACAGCCTCAGCAAGGAGCAAATCCTCGAGCTGTACGTCAACCAGATTTACCTCGGACAGCGCGCCTACGGCTTTGCCGCCGCTTCGCAGACATACTTCGGCAAGGCGCTCAGCCAGTTGACGGTGGGCGAGATGGCCATGCTCGCGGGTCTGCCCAAGGCGCCTTCGATGTACAACCCGGTAGCAAATCCGCAACGCGCCAAGCAACGGCAACAGTATGTGCTGCGCCGCATGACCGAGCTCGGTTACATCACGACGGCACAGTATGAGGAAGCAACTAAAGCCCCATTACGTACCCATCGTGAGGTAAATGAGTACTCGCTTCACGCCGAGTATGCGGCAGAGATGGTGCGCCAAGCCATGGCTGAGCGGTTCCCGGAGGACGTATATACGCGCGGTTTCCGCGTCTACACGACGCTTCGCAAGGCAGACCAGGATGTCGCCTATGAAGCGCTGCGCAAGGGGGTCCTCGACTACGACCATCGCCAGGGATATCGCGGCCCGGAAGGTTTTACCGACCTGCGAGCCAACATCCCCGACGATGAGTTCGACGATCTCCTGGCCGATCATCCCGACAGCGACGACCTTCTCGCTGCTGTCGTTCTGGCCGCGGATGCAAAGCAGGTGGAGGTTGCACTGCGTACGGGCGAGAAGATCGCCGTGTCGGGTGAAGGCCTGCGCTTCGCTGCCCGCTCGCTGGATGCCAAAGCGCCGCTGCAGCGCCGTCTTCGCCGCGGCTCCATCGTGCGCGTGCAGAAGGAAGGAAAGGTCTGGCATCTCGTGCAGATGCCGGAAATCGAGTCGGCCTTCGTATCCCTCGATCCGCAGGACGGTGCGATCCGCGCCCTGGTCGGCGGATTCGACTTCTCGCGCGCCAAGTTCAACCACGTCACCCAGGCCTGGCGACAGCCCGGTTCCTCCTTCAAACCGTTCATCTATTCGGCAGCGCTCGAGAAGGGATTCACCCCTGCCACCGTAGTCCCCGACGAGCCGGTCGTGCTCGAGGCGGAGGAAACCGGCAGCCAGCGCTGGGAACCCAAGAATTACGACGGCAAGTTCGAGGGTCCGATACGGCTGCGCACGGCGCTCGCCAAGTCGAAGAACATGGTGTCGATCCGGATCCTCGATGCCATCGGACCGAGGTACGCGCAGGAGTACGTCACGCGCTTCGGCTTCGAGCCCGAACGGCATCCACCCTATCTGACCATGGCGCTGGGCGCCGGCTCGGTGACCGTCTGGCAGATGGCTCGTGCCTACTCGGTGTTTGCCAATGGCGGCTATCTCATCCAGCCGTATTTCATCCACAAGATCGTCGACGACCGCGGCAACGTGCTCGCCTTGGCGGAGCCGCGCCGCGCGGGCGACGAAGCACTGCGCGTCATCGACGCGCGCAACGCCTTCATCATCGACAACCTGCTGCAGGATGTGACGCGCGTCGGCACGGCCGCGCGCGCCGCGCGCCTCGGCCGTTCAGACCTCGCCGGTAAGACCGGCACGACGAACGAATTCGTCGATGCCTGGTTCGCCGGCTATCAGCCGGCCCTGGTGGCGATCTCCTGGGTGGGGTTTGACCAGCCCAAGACGCTGGGCAAGAACCAGACGGGCGGGGTCGTGGCCCTGCCGATCTGGCTCGGCTACATGGAGCGGGTGCTCAAGGACATCCCCGAGATGCCGCGCGAGATGCCGCCGGGCATCGTCGTCGTGCCCACGGGGCCGTACCCGACTGCGAGCGGGGAGACGCGCATGGTCCCCGAGTTCTTCTATCAGGAAGCGGTGCCGCCGCCCGAGGTGCTGCACCCGGCGCCCGCACCCGTGCCCACGGGGCCGCAGACGCCGCTGCAAGCGCCACCGCCTGCCGAACAGCCCACACCGCCCGCCTAGGGACGGATCGTCAGGGCCGAAGGATCACCGGCTGCCCGCTCTGGGCGGAAACCAGCTGCGACAGCGCGGCAAAAAGCTCCCGTCCGTTGCGCGTGTCGCACCATCGCTCGCCGTCCCAGCGGAAATGAAAGCCGCCGCTCGGGGCCGCCACCCAGATTTCGCGCGCGGCAGCATGGCGGTTGATGATCATGCGTGACCCATCCGCGTACTCGATCTCGAGCACGCCGCCTTCCTTGCGTTCGACATCGGCGTCGACGCCGCTTTCCTCCAGCGCGAGCTCGATACGCTCCAGCGCGCGGTCGGCAAGTTCCCGGAAACGGTGATCATCCATGCGTTAACATCGCCGATTTTATGCGCCCCCTGCTATTCGTCGCCCTATTGGCAGTCGCCGCCGGCGGCTGTGGGCAGCGCGGGCCGCTCTACCTGCGCGATAACCCGCCGCCCGGCGTAAAGCCGGAAAAGCGCGATACCTACAAGCCGGTCCCCTACCCGCCTTCATCGGCGGAAGAAAACCGCTAGCCATGTCGTTCGCGTATCGCAACGGCGTCCTTTGCGTCGAGCAGGTGGCGCTCGACGAGATCGCGCGACAGTTTGGTACGCCGTGTTACGTCTATTCGCGCGCCGCGATAGCAGGCGCCTACGGCGAATTCTCGCGCGCGTTCGACGCTCGCCAGGCGTTGCTTTGCTACTCGGTGAAGGCGAATTCCAACCTCGCCGTGCTGGCGCTCCTTGCGCGGCTCGGCGCGGGATTCGACATCGTCTCGGGGGGTGAGCTCGCACGTGTGCTCGCCGCCGGCGGCGAGCCGCGCAAGATCCTCTTCTCGGGCGTGGGCAAGACGCAAGCGGAGATCGAGCTCGCTCTTGCCAAGGGAATTGGCTGCATCAACGTCGAATCGGAGGCCGAGCTCGAGCGCGTCGCTTCCATCGCGCGGCGGCTTGGTCGGCGCGCGCCGATCGCGTTTCGCGTCAATCCCGACATCGATGCCCGCACCCATCCGTACATCTCGACAGGATTGCGGGAAAGCAAGTTCGGCGTTGCCTATGCCGATGCGGAGCGTCTGTATCAGCGCGCGGCACGCGCAGCAGAGCTGGAGCTCGTCGGCATCGGTTGCCATATCGGTTCGCTTCTGTCAGAGGCGGCGCCGTTCGTCGCCGCGACACAGCGACTGGTGGCGTTGGTCGATCGCTTGGAAGGCGTGGGCATACGGCTGCGCCACATCGATATCGGCGGCGGCATCGGCATTCGCTACAAGGACGAGACGCCTCAGCCCGCCTCCGCGTTCCTTGGCGGCGCTTTCGAAGCGATCGGAAAGCGCCCACACACCGTGATCGTCGATCCGGGCCGCGCCATCGTCGGCAACGCCGGTGCGCTGCTCACGCGCGTGGAATACGTGAAGCCGGGGGCGACGCGCAATTTCCTCGTCGTCGATGCCGCCATGAACGATCTCATCCGGCCGCCCCTTTACGGCGCCTGGCACGAGGTACGGCCGGTTCGCGAGCCGCGGGATGGGCAGCCTGCGAGCGCTGTTTACGACGTCGTGGGCCCGATCTGCGAGAGCGCGGATTTCCTGGCGAAGGAGCGCCGGCTAAGCGCCGGCCAAGGCGACCTGCTGGCGATCCTGTCGGCGGGCGCTTATGGCATGGCGATGAGCTCGAACTACAACTCGCGTCCGCGTGCCGCGGAGGTGCTCGTAGACGGCGCCGCCTCGCACTTGGTGCGGCGCCGCGAATCGGTCGAGGAGCTGTTTGCCGCCGAGCGAATTCCGGGATAACAATCGCTCCTTGACCGCCACGGATCCCTCCATGACACCGACCAGCCGCCGTGTCCTCGTCGCAGGCACGGTCGCGCTCGTCCTGGTGGCTGCGGCGCTGGCCGCCTATGTCAGCCGTGATAGCGGCGCTCGGGAGGCGCGCAAGGCGCAGAAAGGGCCGCCGACCGTGCCGGTGACCGTAGCCTCGGTATCCGAAGAAACCGTGCAGGTGCGCCTGCGGGCGATCGGAAACGTCGAGGCCTTTTCGACCGTTGCGCTCAAAGCGCGCGTCGACGGCCAGATCGTCGAAGTGAACTTCAAGGAAGGCGCGCCGGTCCGCAAGGGCGAGGTCCTCTTCCGCATCGATCCGCGGCCCTACGAAGCGACCTTGCGCCAGGCCGAAGCGAATGCGCTGCGCGACGCCGCGGCGCGCGATCAGGCCCGCTCGCAGGAGCGGCGCTACAACGAGCTGCTGGAGAAGAACTTCATCTCGAAAGAGGCGTACGCGCAGATCCGCACGAACGCCGAGACGGCAGCAGCCGTCGCCAAGGCAAGCCAGGCCGCGCTCGAAAACGCACGCCTCAATCTCGAGTACTGCACCATCCGCTCCCCGCTGGATGGATTCGTCGGCAAGGTGCTGCTGCAAGCCGGCAACCTGGCCAAGGCGAACGACGTCAGCCCGCTCGTGGTGATCAACCAGGTGAGGCCGATCTACGTCAATTTCGCCGTGCCCGAGCAGAACCTGGCCGAGGTACGCAAGCGGATGGGGGAAGCGCCGCTGGAGGTCGAGGTGCTGCTGATGGATGCGACGCAGAAGCATCCCCACGGCAAGCTGATCTTCGTCGACAACGCGGTCGATCCGAACACGGGCACGATCCGCCTGCGCGCTCAGTTCGACAACGTCGATGCGGCGCTTTGGCCGGGGCAGTTCGTCAACGTGAGCGTGCGGCTCTTCGAGGAAGGCAATGCGCTCGTCGTGCCCACGCAGGCCGTGCAGACCGGACCCGAGGGCCAATACGTCTACGTGGTCGGCGAGGACATGACGGCGGAGCTGCGCCGCATCGAGGTGAAGCGCACGGAAGGCGAGCGCGCCGTCGTCGCCGGGGGCCTGAAGGTGGGCGAGCGCGTCGTAACGCGCGGCCAGCTGCGCCTGGGTCCGAAGGTCCGCGTGCAGATCGCCAAGCAAGCGGCGACGCCGCCCGGTCAGTGAATTTCTGCGAATTCTGGATTCGCCGGCCGGTCACGACCGTGCTGGTCATGGTCGGCATCCTGATTTTCGGCATGGCCGCCTACCGACTGCTGCCCGTGTCGACGCTGCCGAACGTCGACTTCCCCACCATCCAGGTCAGCGCCGAAGTGCCGGGCGCGAGTCCCGAAACCATGGCCTCCGCCGTGGCAACGCCGCTGGAGAAACAGTTCTCCACCATTCCGGGCATCGACGAGATGAGCTCGGTCAGCAGCCAGGGCACCACGCGCATCACGCTGCAGTTCAACCTGGGGCGCGACATCGACGCCGCGGCGCAGGACGTGAACTCGGCCATCGCGTCGGCCGTGCGCCAGCTCCCCGCCAGCATGCCGGCGCCGCCGTCGTTCCGCAAAGTGAATCCGGCGGATTTCCCGGTCTTCTTCCTGGCACTCACCTCCGAGACGCTGCCGCTCGCCACGGTCAACGAATACGCGGAGACCTACCTCGCGCAGCGCCTCTCGACGATCAACGGCGTCGCGCAAGTGCAGGTATTCGGACAGCAGAAATACGCTGTTCGCGTGCAGCTCGACCCCAATGCCCTCGCCGCTCGCGGCGTGGGCATCAACGAGGTCGAGCAGGCGGTGTCGCAAGCCAACGTCAACCTGCCGACGGGAACCCTCTACGGCAAGGAGCGCATGTTCGCGGTGCAGGCGACCGGCCAGCTGCAGGACGCGCAGGCCTTCCGGCCGATCATCGTGACCTACCGCAATGGCTCGCCGATCCGCCTGCAGGAGCTTGGGCGCGTGATCGACAGCGTGCAGAACGACAAAGTCGCCGCCTGGTACAAGGACAAGCGCGGCATCGTGCTCGCGATTTTCCGTCAGCCGGGCACCAATACCATCCAGGTCGTCGACGAGGTGAGGAAGCTCCTGCCGACCTTCCGCGCCGAGGTGCCGCCGGCCATCGAGATCGAGGTGCTGTACGACCGGTCGCAGACCATCCGCGCCTCGGTGGACGAGGTGAAGTTCACGCTGTTCTTGGCGTTGATGCTGGTCGTGCTGGTGATCTTCCTTTTCCTGCGCAATGTCGCGGCAACCGTGATTCCGTCGATTGCCTTGCCGATGTGCATCGTCGGCACGTTCTCGGTGATGTATCTGCTGAACTACAGCCTCGACAACATTTCGCTCATGGCGCTCACCCTATGCGTCGGCTTCGTGGTCGACGACGCCATCGTGATGCTGGAGAACATCACGCGCCATATCGAGCAGGGCAAGAGCGTCATGCAAGCGACGCTCGACGGCTCGAAGGAGATCGTCTTCACGATCATCTCGATGACCATCTCGCTCGCGGCGGTGTTCATTCCGGTGCTGTTCATGGGCGGAATCCTCGGCCGCCTGCTGAACGAGTTTGCCGTGACCATCATCGCGGCCGTGCTGATTTCCGGCTTCGTGTCGCTCACGCTCACGCCGATGATGTGCAGCCGCATCCTTAAACCGCATCGCACGAACGAGCGGCACGGGCGCGTGTACATGGCGTTCGAGCGGGCCTTCGACGCGGTCAAGAACAGCTACGAAGTCACCTTGCGCTGGGCGCTCCGACACCGGCGCACGGTGATGGTCGTGTTCCTGCTGGTTTGCATCGCCACGGTCGTCCTCTTCACGCGCGCGCCGAAAGGCTTCCTGCCGTCGGAGGACGCCGGACAGCTGTTCTGCTTTGTCGAAGGGCCGCAGGACGCTTCGTTCGAGGCGATGGTGGACTTGCAGCGCCGCGTGGCGAACATCGTGCGTCAGGATCCAAACGTCGATGCCGTGATGTCATTCGTCGGCGCGGGGGGCATCTCCAGCTCCCTCAACGTCGGCCGCATCACGATCAACCTCAAACCCTTCCACGAGCGCAAGCCGGCAGAGCAGGTGGTGCGCGAGCTGCGTCCAAAGCTGTCCAACATCCTGGGCGCGAAGGTCTTCGTGCAGAACGTGCCGGCGATCCGCATCGGCGGGCAGCTCACGCGCAGTCCCTATCAGTACGTGGTGCGCAGCGCGAATGTCGACGAGCTTTACGACTGGGCGCCGGTGATCGAGCAGAAGCTTCGCGCCCTGCCCGGACTGGTCGACGTATCGAGCGACCTGCAGATCACGCGGCCGCAGGTCACGGTCGAGATCGAGCGGGAGAAAGCGTCGGCCCTCGGCATCTCGGCGCAGTCGGTCGAGATGGCGTTGAACAACGCGTACGGCGCGCGCCAGGTCTCGACCATCTACACCTCGACCAACCAGTATTTCGTCATCCTCGAGCTCGCGCCGCGCTACCAGGCCGATCCCACCGCGTTGCCGCTTCTTTATGTGCGCTCGTCCACCGGCGCGCTGGTGCCGCTGAATTCCGTCGCCAAGCTCTCGTACGGGGTCGGCCCGATGCAGATCACCCATCTCGGGCAGCTTCCTTCCGTCACCTACTCGTTCGACCTGCGCCCCGGCGTCGCGCTCTCGCAGGCCATCGATCAGGTGCAGGCCGGCATGCGCGAGGTCCAGGTGCCGGCCACCTTGACCGGCAGCTTTTCGGGCACGGCGCAGGCTTACCAGTCGTCCCTCGCCGGCATGGGCATCCTCATCGTGCTGTCGATCCTCGTGATCTACCTCGTGCTCGGCATCCTCTACGAGAGCTTCATTCATCCGCTCACCATCCTGTCGGGACTGCCGACGGCTGGCCTGGGAGCCTTGGTAACGCTGCTCGCCTTGGGCATCGAGCTCAACATGTACGCCTTCGTCGGCATGATCATGCTGATCGGCATCGTCAAGAAGAACGCCATCATCATGATCGACTTCGCCATCGAGGCGCAGCGCAAGGACGGGCTCACGGCCGAGGCGGCGATTTATCAGGCCGGGCTGATCCGCTTCCGTCCGATTATGATGACGACCATGGCCGCTCTGATGGGCAGCGTACCGATCGCGATCGGATTCGGCGCCGGCGGTGGCGCACGCATGCCCCTCGGCGTCTCGGTGGTCGGCGGGCTGCTGCTCTCGCAGGTCCTCACGC
>DATDCR010000303.1:0-3928 GCA_036524215.1 Burkholderiales bacterium | reverse complement strand
GACGTCGGTCCAGTGCGCCATGCAGCAGGCGAAGCCCGAGAGCTTGCCGCGGTGGAAGATCGGCAGGCTGAACGTGAAGTGATAGAGATGGCTGCCGGTGGTGTACGCGTCGTTGGTGACGAGGATGTCGCCCGGCTCGAGCCCGTCCTTGCCGAAGTGCGCGAGCTTCGCCTTCACCGTCTCGGCCATGCCGCGGATGAAGCTCGGCAGCCCCAGGCCGATGGAGACCGTCTCGCCTTCCGGCGTGTACAGGCCCACGGTGAAGTCGAGCGCCTCGTAGACGATCATGTTGTACGCGGTGCGCATGAGGTTGGTCTTCATCTCCTCGGTCACCGCGATGACGCCGTTCCTCACGATCTCGGTGAGCACGGCATCCACCTTGCGTTTTTTCATGCTTTCCTCCCCGCCACCTCGATCACCAGGTTGCCGAAGGCGTCGACCTTCATGCGGTCGCCCGGCAGCATGACCGTCGTCGAGGCATGCTCCTCGATGAGCGCCGGACCGGCGATGGTGTTGCCGGCGCGCAGCGCTTCTCGCGCAAACGTGGGCGTAGCGATGTGTTTTCCGAAGAAAGCCCGGCGGGTGCCGCGGCGGGCGGAGGCGAGCGGCTCGCGGCCGCCGCGCGCGATGCGCTCGAGCGGCGGCTTCTTGAGCACGCCGCTCACCGTGGCGCGCAGGCTCACGATCTCGGCCTTCTCGTCGGGCGCATTGGTGCCGTAGCGGCGCAGGTGCTCTTCGTCGAACTGGTGCTTGAGGAGCTCCGCATCGCGCCGGCGAAAGACGTCGGGCGGGAGCTGGACGGTCACCGGGTGCTCCTGGCCGACGTAGCGCATGTCGGCGGCGCGCGAGACCGTCACGCGCTGCGGCTTGATGCCGCTGCCTGCAAGCGCCTTCCTGCCATCGGCAATCAGCTCGGCGTACACGGCCTCGATGGCGTCGAAGGAAACGTCGGCGAGCCGCGCGAACCAGGTGCGCACGAGGTCGTAACGCAAGTCCGAGAACAGCATGCCGAAGGCGCAGAAATGCCCCGGCACGCGCGGCACGATCACGCGCTGCATGCCGATCTCGCGCGCGATCGCCGAGGCATGCAGCGGTCCCGCGCCGCCGTAGGCGATGAGCGCGAAGGCGGCGGCGTCGAGCCCCCGCTCGGTGGAGACGGCCTTGACGGCGTAGGACATGGCCGTGGTGGCGATGCGCAGGATCCCGTCCGCCGCGCGCACGACGTCGACCCCGAGGGGCCGCGCGACCTTCTCTTCTATCGCGCGCTCGGCAGCGGCGGCGTCGAGCGTCATCTCCCCGCCGAGGAAGCGCGTGGCGCCGAGCCGGCCGAGCACGAGGTTGGCATCCGTGACGGTCGGCTGCTCGCCGCCGCGCCCATAGCACGCCGGTCCGGGCTCCGCGCCGGCGCTCTGCGGGCCCACCCGCAGGGCGCCGCTCGCGGTGACGCTGGCGATGCTGCCGCCGCCGGTGCCGACCTCGAAGATATCCATCATCGGGATCTGCACGGGCAGCGCCTGGGCATAGCCGCCGACCAGCGCGACGCCGGTGGTGAGCGCTTCGCCGCGATAGATCACGCCGGCCTTGGCCGTGGTCCCGCCCATGTCGAAGGCCACCGCATCGGCCAGCCCGATCTGCCGGCAGAGCGCCTGCGCGCCGATGACGCCGGCCGCCGGGCCCGACTCGAGCATGCGCACGCACTGGCGTTGCGCCTGGTGCGATTCATAGAGACCGCCGGTCGATTGCACGAGGAGGAACGAGCCGCCAAATCCCGATTGCTTCAGATGCTCGTCGATGCCGCGCACGTACTCGCTCACCACCGGGCCGATGTAGGCGTTGGCGGCGACCGTCGAGCAGCGCTCGAACTCGCGGTACTCCTGCGAAAGCTCGTGCGAGGCGGTGACGAAGGCATGCGGCAGCTCGCGCTGCACGATCGCCTTCACGCGCGCCTCGTGCTCCGGGTTCACGTAGCAGTGCAGCAGCATGATGGCGACCGCATCGACCCGCTCGTCCTTCAGCCGCCTGCAGACTTCCAGCACGCTCGCCTCGTCGAGCGGAATGTGCACGCCGCCTTCGGCGGTCATGCGCTCGCGCACTTCGAAGGCGAGTGCGCGAGGCACGAGCGGCACGTGCTTGTGGAAGTAGAGGTTGTACGAATCCGGCCGGTTGATGCGGCCGATCTCGTAGACGTCGCGGAAGCCCTGGGTCGTGATGAGGGCGGTCCTGGCGCCGGTGCGCTCGAGCAGCGTGTTGATGGCGATCGTCGAGCCGTGCATGAAAATCGAGGCGTCGGCATAGCGCACGGCCGCCTTTTCCACGCCGTGGGTGATGCCGTCGACCAGCCGCGCCGGCGTGGAGAGCGCCTTGCCGAGGAGCAGCCGGCCCGATTTTTCGTCGAAGGCGGCGACGTCGGTGAAGGTGCCGCCGATGTCGACCGCGAGGCGCGTGTGCGCCTTTCGTGGAGCTGCCAAGATGTTTATTCTCTGTAGAGAGGCGAGGTTTGGCGAAGCTTAACAAACACGGCAGAAGGCGAGACCCCAGGATCGAAGCGGCGCAGCTCCTCGGGAAATGGACGAGCCTCGCGCAGGGCCATGTCCTCATGGGCGGCAACTGCTCCTGCGGCGTGGCCGGCGGCAGCCTGCGCATCGAGGAGTTCGAGCAGCAGATCCTCGATTACCTCGGCAGCAAGCACGCCTTGCCCGAGCGCGTGGGCTACGAGCGCGGCAAAAGCGGCAGCCTGAGCGTGCTCCTGCGCTCCATCACGACCGAGCCCGAGTCAGCGAAATGGCTGCCCGTACTGGATGATCTCAAGCGTACCCTCGAGTCCTTCGAGGAAGTCCATCGCACAACATAGTTCGGGGTCAGGGCACTAACTCATTTCGGGACGCTCGTTCCGGGACGGAGCCCTAACTGCGTCAACGGCGCTTGTCGGCAGGCGTTGATCCGGGAATGGCGGCGGCGCTACGAACACAGAACATTGCTCGCATGGTGCACGGGGTGCGCGGCGAGCGGGTTCTCTTCGATGCGGACCTTGCGGCGCTTTATGGTGTAGAAACCCGCACCCTGAACCAGGCGGTGGCGCGCAATCGGGATCGCTTCCCGCCGGATTTCATGTTCCGCTTGTCCGTTCAGGAGTTTGAGGGCCTACGGTCAGAGTTTGTGACCGCGCCTCCGGCGGGGAACTCATCACAATTTGTGATGAGTTCAAGGAAGCATAGGGGGCGAGCGTACTTGCCGTACGCATTCACAGAGCAAGGCGTCGCCATGCTCTCCAGCGTTCTGCGCTCGCCTCGAGCCGTCGAAGTAAACATCGCCATCATGCGCACCTTTGTCGAGCTGCGGCGCCTGATGGACTCCAATCGGGACCTCGCCCGGAAGATCGAGGCGATGGAGAAGAAGTACGACGAGCAGTTTGCTGTCGTGTTCGACGCCATCAAGCGGCTGATCGCGGAGGACGAGGCGCGCAAGGCGACGCCGAAGCGGCGCATAGGCTTTATCGCCTGAAGGGGGCGGGCGGGGGAAATAGGGCTCCGTCCCCGAAGTACTGTCGAGATAGTGCCCTGACCCCGAATTGCCGCTTCCATCGTGTACGATCCTCGCCGCACTAGGAGGAAGTACAGATGGCGTCGAAATCCCTCAAGCAGCTGCCGCTGAGGCTGCATCACCAGGCTTTTGCCGTCCAGGACCAGGAGAAGACCCGGCAGTTCATGGAGGATGTGCTCGGGATCCCGCTCGTGGCGACGTGGTGCGAGAAGGTGTTCCGGCCGGAGGTGGGGCGGGAGGTGGAGTACTGCCACACGTTCTACGAGCTCGCGGACGGCGGGGCGATCGCGTATTTCCAGTACGCGGACGAGGAGTGCTGGGAGCTGAACAAGGCGCAGCCGGCGAAGCGGGGCGACGCGGGCGCGCTGCACAGCGCGTTCAAGGCGAC
>DATDCR010000302.1:0-2684 GCA_036524215.1 Burkholderiales bacterium | reverse complement strand
CGAGATCCTCTACGTCGACGCCGGCTTCAGCCACGTCGTCAGCGGCCTTACTTCTTCTCCAGATTCCCCGAATTGACGGTGATGCTGGCGCGCCCCTTGAGGGTCGCGACGTAGGCTTCGTATTCCGCGGCGCCCAGCATGCCGGCGACGCGCGCGTCGGCCTGCTTGTCCTCTGCGGCCGGCTTGCCTTCGGTGACCTTGCTGATGCGAAGCAGGAGGTAGCCCGCATCGGCCACCGGCATGCCGGTATACGCCGGCAGCTTGGACACGTCGGCGGCGACGACCTTGCGTAGCACCTCGGCCGGCAGGCCCTGCGCATCGCGGCGCGACACGGTCTTCGGCGCGCTCCAGGCGAGCTGCGGGTTCTCCCCCTTGCGCAGCTGCTCGAGCTTCGCCGCGCCCTCCTTCTCGGCAAGCTTGAACGCCTCCTTGCGCTTGAGGAGATCGGCGATCTCGTTCTTCACCTCGTCGAAGCTGCGCTGGGCGGCGGCCTGGTGCTCGACAACGTGCGCGGCGACCAGCGTCATCGGCGCGACCTCGACCGCATCGGTATTGCGCTTGTTGGCGATGGCGTCCTGCGAGAAGAGCGCGGCCAAGAGCTTCGGGTTGTCGAGCGCGCCGAGCTCCTGCCCGGGCGTGCGCGAGATCCAGCCGCTCGTCTGGATCGGCAGCTTGAAGCGCTCCGCCGCCGGCTTCAGGCTCTCGGACTGCTCGTAGACCATGTTGCTGAAGGCTTCGGCCGATTCCGCGTAGAGCTTGGCCGCCTTCTGCTTGGAGAGATCGGCGAGCAGGTCCTTCTTCACTTCCTCCAGCGGGCGCACCTTGCCGGCCTGGATGCCGGTCAGGCGCACGACGTGAAAGCCGAATTCGCTCTGCACCACGCGCACTTCGCCCTCCTTCATCGCGAACACCGCCTCCTCGAAGGGCTTCACCATCATGCCGCGGCCGAACCAGCCGAGGTCGCCGCCCTTCTCCGCCGATCCGGTGTCCTGCGACTGCTTCTTCGCGATGTCGGCGAAGCGCGCCGGCGACTGCTTCACCTCGGCGAGGACCTTGTCCGCCTCTTCCTTCGTCTTCACCAGCACGTGGCTCGCCCGACGCTGTTCCTCGACGCGAAAGGCCGAGGCGCGCGCCTCGTAGGCCTGCTTGATCTCCTGGTCGGTGACCGGCTGCTGCTTGGTCAGGTTCTCGGCCGAAAGCACGACGTATTCGGCGCGCACGCGCTCGGGCGTGCGGAAGTCGGCCTGATTGGCGTCGTAGTACTGCTTGACCTGCGCGTCGTCGAGCTTCACCTGCGGCAGGAACTGCTGCGTGCGCACGCGCGCCTCCGACACCTCGCGCTGCTGCGCTTCGAGCGCGATCAGGCGCGAGGCCACGGCGCGCGAGGCAATCGCGGTCTCGGCCACCGCGCCGACGAGCCGCATGAGCGGCAGCTGGCTCTGCAGCTCGATGACATTGCCCTGGTCGGTCAACCCGCGCTGCGCCAGGTAGGCCGAGTACAGCGCCGCCGAGAACTTGCCGTTTTCCTGGAATTCCGGCGCCTGCGTGATCGCCTCGATCACCGCCTCGCGGCTCAGGAACAGGTTGCGCTTCGCCGCCTCGACCGCGACCAGGCGCTGGGCAATCATCTGGTCGAGCACCGCGCGGCGCGCTTCCGGCGTGTCGAGCATCGCCGGATCCACCTGGCCGCGGAACATGCGGCGCAGGCTCTCCTGCTGCGCGCGCAGCTGCTCGTCGAACTCGCGCTGCGTGATGTCCGAGCCGTTGACGGTGGCGACGGTGTCGCGCCCGCCGGAATAGCGCGTATAGGATTCGATTCCCCAGGTCGCGAAGGTGATCGCGATCAGGCCGAGGAAGACCTGCAGGACGCGCTTGTGTTTCTCGACGAAATTGAACATGCAGGGCTGCGCAAAAGCGCTCGCAGCCCTACGGCCGCGGCAAGGCCGCGATTTTACAGGCTTTCGGTGCTAGAAAAGCCGCGCCAGCAGCGAAGCAACGCCTTCCTGGCCGAGGAAGGATCTCCAGGCGAGGTAGACGGCGAGCAAGATGCCAATCGCTGCGGCGGTGTGCAGGTATTCGGCGACGGTACTGCGGTCTTTGACGGTATCCATGGCTCGATGATGGCAGCGAAGGGCATGCCGCCTTTGATGTCGGTCAAGAACCAGAGAGCTTCTGGCGCGCCTGCGCAATGCTTGCCTGGACGGAACCGGCGAAGCCGCTTTCGGCCGGCACGAGCGCGAGGATGCGCTCCCAGTAGCGGATGGCCGATTGGAAATTTCCACGCTCGAATTCGGCGCTGCCGGCGAGCGCGAGGGATTTCAGGTGCTTCGGGTCGATGGCGAGGGCGCGCTTGACCAGGGCGAAGGGCGGTCCGTCCAGCTTGCGGCCGCGCGCCATCGCCAGGGTGTCGGCGTAGTCTGCCAGCACGCCGGCGTTGCCCGGCGTTAGCTCGGCGAGCCGCGCGAAGGCCTTGGCCGATTCTTCGTAGCGTCCGAGCGCGGCCAGCGACCGCGCGAGCATCGTCCAGCCTTCGGCGTCGTTCGGTGCCTCTCGCAGGCGCATCGCCAGGCGATCGACCATGGCACCGATCTGGCCGCCCGCGAGGGCGTGCGCCTGGCGCGGCGCGGGCGGCGGATCGATCGCGCGCAGGTTGCCGACGGCGGCATACACGAGCCCGGCGGGGA
>DATDCR010000301.1:0-3923 GCA_036524215.1 Burkholderiales bacterium | reverse complement strand
ACCTGGATCCAGTCGGCGACGAACTCCTCGCGCTCTTCCATCGTGCGGAAGGGCTCCTGCGGGAACTGGCCCTCGATCTGCGTGATGTTCATCTTCTCGCCGGTCGAGTACATGAGGTAGTAGACCGGGTTCAGCATGCCGAGCTTGAGCGGCAGCTGCTCGTGCTTCTTGATGGTGTTGTGATCGAAGGCTTCGGCACCCTTGCCGATCCTGCGCGCCGCCCAGTAGACGCCGTCGGCCAGCACGTCGCCGATGCCCTCGCGCCGCACGATCCGGTCGAGCAGCCAGAAGAAGCGGCCTTCGACGTCGGCGGGCATGCCGGGCAGGTCGGCGTCGGTGAGGATGCCGGCTTCGTAGAGCTCCAGCGCGAACGCCATCACCTGCGGCGCTGAGAAGCCGTCGACGCCGTATTCGGTGGCCTTCTGCGCGATCTTGAAGCCGAACTCGAGGTCCGAGTACGCCGCCATGGTGTAAGTGAGCTTGGAGTAGCACTTCATCATGTACGTCGGCACGCCCGGCACCGTGATGGTGGCGCCGCATTTCAGCGAGCAGTTGTAGCAGCTGATGAGGCGCGTGCGCACATCCTCCTGCGTCTGCTTCCAGCTCTTCTCGACCTCCTCGGTCCAGAAGTCCTTGCGCCGCGTGCGCGAGTTGCCCCACATGAAGTTGGTGGTGTGCCACTTCTCGTCGAAGAGCTTCATCTCCTGCGGCGAGCCGATGCCGGCGATGATCGGGATGACGTTCTTGATCGGATGCTCTTCGCGCCACTTGATGTATTTCCACACCGAGTCGCACAGCGCCATGAACTCGGCCGGGCGCGCGATGTTGATGTCCTTGGTGCCGCGCACCGCGATCGCCTTCACGCCCTTGTCGCCCATCACGGCGCCGATGCCGCCGCGGCTCGCGCTCGACCTGCCCTGCTCGATCGAGGCGTAGAAGACGCGGTTCTCGCCGGCGAGGCCGATGGCGGCGACCTGCGCCTCGGGCTGCTTCAGCTCCTTGCGGATCGCATCCGCGGTCTCGATCGCCCCCTTGCCGCGCAGGTGCGACGCGTCGCGGATCTCGACCTTGTCGTTGTGGATCCACAGATAGACCAGCTCGGGCGATTTGCCGCGCAGGATCAGGCGGTCGTAGCCCGCATACTTGAGCTCCGGGGCGAAGAAGCCGCCCATCATCGAGTACGCCATCAGCCGCGTCTGCGGCGAGAAGGTCGAGACGATGGTGCGGTTGCAGCCGGGCGCCGGCGTGCCGCACAGCAGGCCCGCGCCGAAGATGAGCAGGTTGTCCTCGTCGAAGGCTTCGGCCTCGGCGGGAACCCGGTCCCACAGGATCTTGGCGTTGATGCCGAGCCCGCCCAGGTGGAGCTGGGTCAGCCGCGGGTCGCTTTCCACCCGCTCGATGCTGCCCCGGGAAAGATCGACTTCGAGATCGAACCCGGTTTCCGCGTACCGCATCCGGCTACCTCCTCTTCGCTACGTTCGGCGAGCCACCCGATGAACAAGGATGGTGCGTGCGAAGCGGCGCCGCGATATGACCTTCGTCAAAACGCGGTCAATTGATATGCGTCAACAGCCCGGGCTCTGCAAGATAGTGCAGGGAAAGCGCCTTGGCAGGCGCTATATCTCACTCCCACTCGATGGTGGCGGGCGGCTTGGAGGAGATGTCGTAGGTCACGCGGTTGATGCCGCGCACCTCGTTGATGATGCGGTTGGAGATCTTCGCCAGCAGCTCGTGCGGCAGGTGCGCCCACTCGGCGGTCATGAAGTCCGTCGTCTGCACGGCGCGCAGCGCGACGACGTGCTCGTAGGTGCGGCCGTCGCCCATCACGCCGACCGAGCGCACCGGCAGGAAGACGGCGAAGGCCTGCGCGGTCTTGTCGTACCAACCCGAAGTTCTTAATTCGTCCACAAAAATTGCATCCGCGCGCTGGAGTAGATCGACGTAGGACTTCTCGATGGCGCCGAGGATGCGCACCCCGAGACCCGGGCCCGGAAAGGGATGCCGATACACCATCTCGCGCGGCAGCCCGAGCGCGACGCCCAGCTCTCTGACCTCGTCCTTAAAGAGCTCGCGCAGCGGCTCGAGGAGCTTGAGGTGCAGCGTCTCCGGCAGCCCGCCGACATTGTGGTGCGACTTGATGTTCTGCGCCTTCTTCGTCTTGGCGCCGGCCGATTCGATCACGTCCGGGTAGATCGTCCCCTGCGCGAGCCACTTGGCGTTCTTCACCTTCGCCGACTCGCGCTGGAAGACCTCGACGAACAGCCGGCCGATGATCTTGCGTTTTTGCTCCGGGTCGCCGACCCCGTGCAGCGCCGAAAGGAAATCCTGCGAGGCATCGACATGCACCACCTTGACGTGCATGTGCTGCGCGAAGGTGTCCATGACCTGCGCGGCTTCGTTCAGCCGCAGCAGCCCGTGGTCGACGAAGACGCAGGTGAGCTGCTCGCCGATCGCGCGGTGGATGAGCGCCGCCGCGACCGAGGAATCGACGCCGCCGGAGAGGCCGAGGATCACCTCCTCCTTCCCCACCTGGTCCTTGATCTTGCGCACGGCCTCGGAAACATAGTCGGGCATGTTCCAGTCGCCGCGGCAGCCGCAGATGTCGCGCACGAAGCGCGTGAGGAGCTTCGCGCCCTGCCGCGTGTGCGTGACTTCGGGGTGGAACTGCACGCCGTAGAAGCGCCGCAATTCGTCGGCCATGCCGGCGATCGGACAGGCGTCGGTGGAGGCCATCAGCTTGAAGCCAGCGGGAAGCTCGACGACCTTGTCGCCGTGGCTCATCCACACTTTCAGCATGCCGTGGCCTTCCGGCGTGCGGAAGTCCTCGATGCCGTCGAGGAGCTTCGTATGCCCGCGCGCGCGCACCTCGGCGTAGCCGAACTCGCGCACCTTTCCGGCCTCGACACGGCCGCCGAGCTGCTGCGCCATGGTCTGCATGCCGTAGCAGATGCCGAGCACCGGCACGCCGAGCTCGAACACCGCCTTGGGCGCGCGCGCCGTCGATTCCTCGTAGGCCGACATGTGGCTGCCCGAGAGGATCACGCCGGTCGGCGCGAACTCGCGGACGAAGGCGTCGGCTGCGTCGCAGGGATGGATCTCGCAGTAGACCCGCGCTTCGCGGACGCGCCGGGCGATGAGCTGCGTGTACTGGGCCCCGAAATCGAGAATCAGGATTCTTTGATGACTACTCGACCCGGTAATTCGGCGCCTCCTTCACGATCTGCACGTCGTGGACGTGGGACTCGCGGATGCCCGCGGTCGTGATCTCGACGAAGTGGCTCTTGCGGTGCAGCTCGTCGAGCGTGGCGCAGCCCTGGTAGCCCATGCTCGCGCGCAGGCCGCCGATGAGCTGCTGGATCACCCACACCGCGCTCCCCTTGTAGGGCACGCGGCCTTCGACGCCTTCCGGGACGAGCTTGTCGACGTTCATGTCGGAGTCCTGGAAGTAGCGGTCGGCGGCGCCCTTCTGCATCGCGCCGAGGGAGCCCATGCCGCGATAAGCCTTGTACGAGCGCCCCTGGTAGAGCTCGAGCTCGCCCGGCGATTCGTCGGTCCCGGCGAAGAGCGAGCCCAGCATGACGACGTGCGCGCCGGCGGCGAGCGCCTTTGCCACGTCGCCCGAGTAGCGCACGCCGCCGTCGGCGATGAGCGGCACATCGCTTTTCGCCAGCGCGTCGGCCACGTTCTGGATGGCGGTGATCTGCGGCACGCCGACGCCGGCGACGATGCGCGTGGTGCAGATGGAGCCGGGGCCGATGCCGACCTTCACGCCATCGGCTCCGTGATCGGCGAGCGCGAGCGCGGCGTCGCGCGTGGCGATGTTGCCGCCGATCACCTGCATGTGCGGATAGGTCTTCTTCACCCACTTCACGCGATCGAGCACGCCTTGGGCGTGGCCGTGGGCGGTGTCGACGACGATCACG
>DATDCR010000300.1:0-3499 GCA_036524215.1 Burkholderiales bacterium | reverse complement strand
CATCGCGCGACCGAAAAGCTCGCCGAGCACCGCACGTTCATCCAGTCGGTACCGTACATGTACCGCCTCGATTACATGTCCATGATGTGCAACGAGCACGCGTACGTCATGGCGATCGAGAAGCTGATCGGCGTCGAGGTGCCGCTGCGCGCGCAGTACATCCGCGTCATGTTCGACGAGATCACGCGCATCCTGAACCACGAGCTTTGGCTCGGCGCGCACGGCCTCGATTGCGGCGCGATGACCGTGTTCCTTTACTGCTTCCGCGAGCGCGAGGACCTGATGGACGCCTACGAGGCGGTGTCGGGCGCGCGCATGCACGCGGCCTATTACCGGCCCGGCGGCGTTTACCGCGACCTGCCGGATCGCATGCCGCAGTACCAGCCCTCGAAGTTCCGCAGCAAGCAGGACCTCGGGGAGCTGAACAAGGCGCGGCAAGGCTCGCTGCTCGACTTCCTCGAGGACTTCACCGAGCGCTTCCCGAAGTACGTCGACGAGTACGAGACGCTGCTCACCGAGAACCGCATCTGGAAGCAGCGCACGGTGGGCATCGGCGTGGTGTCGCCGGAACGGGCCCTTGCGCTCGGCTTCACCGGCCCGATGCTGCGCGGCTCGGGCGTCGAGTGGGACCTGCGCAAGAAGCAACCGTACGAGGTCTACGACAAGCTCGAGTTCGACGTGCCGGTGGGCAAGAACGGCGACTGCTACGACCGTTATCTCTGCCGCGTCGAGGAATTCCGCCAGTCGAACCGCATCATCCGGCAGTGCATCGACTGGCTGCGCAAGAACCCGGGGCCGGTGATGGTCGACGACCACAAGATCGCGCCGCCGACCCGGCTCGAGATGAAGGCCGGCATGGAGCAGCTCATCCACCACTTCAAGCTGGTGACCGAAGGCATGCACGTGCCCGAGGGCGAGGTGTACGCCGCGATCGAGGCCCCGAAGGGCGAGTTCGGCATCTATCTCGTCTCCGACGGCGCGAACAAGCCCTATCGCATGAAGATCCGTCCGCCGGCCTTCGTGCACCTGTCCGCGCTCGACGAGATGGCGAAGGGCCACATGCTCGCCGATGCGGTCGCCATCATCGGCAGCCAGGACATCGTCTTTGGGGAGGTCGACCGGTAATGCTCTCGCCCGAGTCCCTGCAGAAGATCGATCGCGAGATCGCCAAGTACCCGCCGGACCAGAAGCAGTCCGCCGTGATGAGCGCGCTGATCATCGCGCAGGACGAGAAGGGCTGGCTTTCCGCCGAGACCATGGAGGACGTCGCCAAGTACCTCGGCATGCCTTCGGTGGCGGTGTACGAAGTGGCGACCTTCTACTCGATGTACAACCTGCAGCCGGTCGGCAAGCACAAGATCACGATCTGCACCTGCCTGCCCTGCGGCCTGCAGGGCTCGCTCGACGCGGCCGATCACCTGCGCGAGAAGCTCGGCATCGACTTCAACGAGACCACGCCCGACGGCCGCTTCACGCTCAAGGAAGGCGAGTGCATGGGCGCCTGCGCGATGGCGCCGGTCCTGCTGGTCAACAACAAGAAGATGCACGACTACATGTCGGACGAGAAGATCGACAAGCTGATCGAGGAGCTCAAGTAAATGTTGAACTACGGCCCCGACGCGATCCTCATGAAGGGCCTCGATGGCAGCAACTGGCGCCTCAAGGACTACGAGAAGCGCGACGGCTACGTCGCGTTGCGCGCGCTGCTGACGCAGAAGCTCGATCCGACCCAGCTCGTCAACGACGTGAAGAAATCGGCGCTGCGCGGCCGCGGCGGCGCGGGCTTCCCGACCGGCCTCAAGTGGTCGTTCATGCCGCGGCAATTCCCCGGCGCGAAGTACATCGTGTGCAACTCCGACGAAGGCGAGCCGGGCACCTGCAAGGATCGCGACCTGCTGCGCTACAACCCGCACGCCGTCATCGAAGGCATGATCATCGCCGGCTACGCGACGGGGTCGAGCGCCGGCTACAACTACATCCACGGCGAGATCTGGGAGGTGTACGAGCAGTTCCACGAGGCGCTCGCCGAGGCGCGCGCCGCCGGCTACATCGGAAGCAACATCCTGGGCTCGGGGTTCAATTTCGAGCTCTACGCGCATCCGGGCTTCGGCGCCTACATCTGCGGCGAAGAGACGGCGCTGCTCGACTCGCTCGAAGGCAAGAAGGGCCAGCCGCGCTTCAAGCCGCCGTTCCCGGCGAGCTTCGGGCTCTATGGCAAGCCGACCACCGTCAACAACACCGAGACCTTCGCCGCCGTGCCCTGGATCGTGCGCAACGGCGGCGATGCCTACCTCGCGCTCGGAAGACCGAACAACGGCGGCACCAAGCTCTTCTCGGTCACCGGGCATGTCAACCGCCCGGGCAACTACGAGGTGAAGCTCGGCCTGCCGTTCGCGAAGCTCCTCGAGATGGCGGGCGGGGTTTGCCAGGGAAACAAGCTGAAAGCGGTCATTCCGGGCGGCTCCTCGATGCCGGTGCTGCCTGCGGACATCATGATGAAGACCGACATGGACTACGACTCGATCGCCAAGGCGGGATCGATGCTCGGCTCCGGCGCCGTGATCGTGATGGACGATCGCACCTGCATGGTGCGCGCGCTCGAGCGGCTGTCCTACTTCTACTTCGAGGAATCCTGCGGGCAGTGCACGCCGTGCCGCGAAGGCACGGGCTGGCTCTACCGCGTGGTGAACCGCATCGAGAACGGGCAGGGGCGCATGGACGATCTCGCGCTCCTCGACAACGTCGCCAACAACATCGCCGGCCGCACGATCTGCGCGCTCGGCGACGCCGCCGCGCTGCCGGTGATGAGCTTCCTCAAGCATTTCCGCGAGGAATTCGTGCATCACATCGAGCACAAGGAATGCCTGCACGGCACGTCGCAGCCCAAATGGGGCAGGTCGGGTGCCCGCCACGAGCCGCACGTGGTGCGCAACATGGCGGAGGCCGCCTAGATGGCGAACCTCAAGCTCGAAGTCGACGGCAAGCCGGTCGAGGTGCCGCACGGCGCGACGGTGATGGACGCCGCGAACAAGCTCGGCGTCTACGTGCCGCACTTCTGCTATCACAAGAAGCTGTCGATCGCCGCCAACTGCCGCATGTGCCTGGTGGAGATCGAGAAGGCGCCCAAGCCGATGCCGGCCTGCGCCACGCCGGTCACAGAAGGCATGAAGGTATGGACGCACTCGCCGGCCGCCAAGAAGGCGCAGAACGGCGTGATGGAGTTCCTGCTCATCAATCATCCGCTCGACTGCCCGATCTGCGATCAGGGCGGCGAGTGCGAGCTGCAGGATCTCGCGATGGGTTTCGGCCGCGGCGTGTCGCGCTACACCGAGCGCAAGCGCATCGTCAAAGACAAGAACCTGGGGCCGCTCGTCAGCACGGACATGACGCGTTGCATCTACTGCACGCGCTGCGTGCGGTTCGGTCAGGAGATCGCGGGTATCCAGGAGCTCGGTACGAATTTCCGCAGCGACAGCTCCGAGATCGGCACGTTCATCGA
>DATDCR010000299.1:0-5497 GCA_036524215.1 Burkholderiales bacterium | reverse complement strand
GGTCGCGGTTGCGCGAGCGCTGGCGGCGGCTTTTTTCCCGGGTACCGGCGCTCGAGCGCGAGGAAGTGAATATCCTTCGCGGCCTGTTGCGCGCGCTCCTCGGCAAATAGTTGACCATTTCAGTCGGAGACCCATAGAATTCTTTCATGTTCAAGACGCTGCGCGGCGACATCGCCTGCATCCTGGAGCGCGACCCCGCGGCGCGCAGCACGTGGGAGGTGCTGACCTGCTATCCCGGGCTGCATGCGATCTACATCCATAAGCTCGGGCGCTGGTTCTGGCTGCACGGCCTGCGCTGGCTCGGCCGCTTCACTTCCCACCTCGGCCGCTGGCTCACCGGCATCGAGATCCACCCGGGCGCGAAGATCGGCTCGTGCGTGTTCATCGATCACGGCATGGGCGTGGTGATCGGAGAGACGGCCGAGGTCGGCGACGGCTGCACCATCTACCAGGGCGTAACGCTCGGCGGCACGTCGCTTTATCGCGGCACGAAGCGCCATCCGACGCTCGGCGCCGGCGTCGTCGTCGGCGCGGGGGCGAAGATCCTCGGCGGCTTCACCGTCGGCGATGGCGCGCGCATTGGCTCGAACGCCGTGGTGGTCAAAGAGGTTCCCCCTGGAGGCACCGTGGTCGGCGTGCCCGGACGGCTGATCGAGGAGGCCGATGCGAAGCAGGCCGCACGCTTCGCCGCGTACGCCGTGGTGCAGGAGGCGGACGATCCCTATGCCAAGGCAATCAAGCAGTTAGTCGAGCATTCCGAGGAACTCGAGCGCTCGCTCAAGGCGCTGCACGACCGCCTGGCCGCGATGGAACGGGACGAGGCATCGCGCCGGGATTTGCGCGCCGTCAAATAGCTGTTTCCACTGCGGAACATAATCCTGACCAATTCGGTCGGATAAGGTATACTTGAGCGTCTAGATCAGGTATTGCCTTAGGGGGCACACATGAGATTGACGACGAAGGGCAGATTCGCGGTCACCGCTATGGTCGACCTGGCAATGCGCCAGAACCGCGGCCCGGTAACGCTCGCCGCGATCAGCGAGCGGCAGCACATTTCGCTTTCCTACCTTGAGCAGCTGTTCGGCAAGCTGCGCCGCGCCAAGCTGGTTTCGAGCGTGCGCGGCCCGGGCGGCGGCTACAACCTGGCGCAGGGCCCGCAGGCGATCACCGTGGCGCACATCGTCACGGCGGTGGACGAGCCGCTCGACGCCACGCAGTGCGGCGGCAAGGAAAACTGCCACGACGAGCAGCGCTGCATGACGCACGACCTGTGGGCGACGCTGAACGAGAAGATGTACGACTATCTCTCGTCGGTGACGCTCGCCGATCTGGTCGCGCATCAGAGCGGCAAGCCGGTGGCCGTGATCAAGGATTTCCGGCGCGAGCAGGAGCGCGCGGCGGCATGAGCCCGAGGTTGCCCATCTACCTGGATTACTCGGCGACCACGCCGGTCGATCCGCGCGTGGCGCAGAAGATGATCCCGTACCTGACGGAGATCTTCGGCAATCCGGCGAGCCGCTCGCATGCGTTCGGCTGGAAGGCCGAGGAGGCGGTGGAGCAGGCGCGCGCCCAGGTCGCGGCGCTCGTCAACGCCGACCCGAAGGAGATCGTCTGGACCTCCGGCGCGACCGAAGGCAACAACCTCGCGATCAAGGGCGCCGCGCACTTCTACAAGACGAAGGGCAAGCACCTGATCACGCAGAAGACCGAGCACAAGGCCGTGCTCGACACCTTCCGCGAGCTCGAGCGCCAGGGCTTCGAGGCCACCTACCTCGAAGTCGAGCCGAATGGCCTGGTCTCGCTGGAGAAGTTCGCCGCGGCGCTGCGCCCGGACACCATCCTCGCGTCGATCATGATGGTGAACAACGAGATCGGCGTGATCCAGCCGGTGTGGGAGATCGCCGAGCTCTGCAAGAAGAAGGGCATCATCTTCCACTGCGACGCGGTGCAGGGCGGCGGTCGGGTCGAGATCGACATGCAGAAGTTCAAGGCGGATCTCCTCACCATCACGGCCCACAAGATGTACGGCCCGAAAGGCATCGGCGCCCTCTACGTGCGCAAGAAGCCGCGCGTGCGCATCGAGGCGCAGATCCACGGCGGCGGCCACGAGCGCGGCTTCCGCTCCGGCACGCTCGCCACGCACCAGATCGTCGGCTTCGGCGAGGCGGCGCGCCTGGCGAAGCTCGAGATGGCGACCGACAACGAGCGCATCCGCGCGCTGCGCAACAAGCTGTGGACCTCGATCCAGCAAATCGAGGAGGTGTACCTGAACGGCGACCTCGAGCGTCGCATCCCGCACAACCTCAACGTCAGCTTCAATTTCGTCGAGGGCGAGTCGCTCATCATGGCGGTGAAGGACATCGCCGTGTCTTCGGGCTCGGCCTGCACTTCGGCATCGCTCGAGCCCTCGTACGTGCTGCGGGCGCTGGGCCGCTCCGACGAGCTCGCGCACAGCTCGATCCGCATCACCCTCGGGCGTTTCACCACCGAGGAGGAAGTCGACTATGCTGGCAACCTGATCAAGAGCAAGGTGGCGAAGCTGCGGGAGCTGTCGCCGCTGTGGGAAATGTACAAGGAAGGCATCGACATCAATTCCGTCCAATGGGCGGCGCACTAGGAGCACCATATGGCGTACAGCGATAAAGTCATCG
Organism: Burkholderiales bacterium; assembly: GCA_036524215.1. Taxonomy (GTDB): domain Bacteria; phylum Pseudomonadota; class Gammaproteobacteria; order Burkholderiales; family SG8-39; genus SCGC-AG-212-J23. The sequence continues at coordinate 2,846 of DATDCR010000299.1, read as the reverse complement.
ATCACTACGAGAACCCGCGCAACGTCGGCTCGTTCGAGAAGGGCGACGCGGCGGTCGGCACCGGCATGGTCGGCGCCCCGGCCTGCGGCGACGTGATGAAGCTGCAGATCAAGGTCGGCACCGACGGCCGCATCGAGGATGCGCGCTTCAAGACCTACGGCTGCGGCTCGGCCATCGCTTCCAGCTCGCTCGTCACCGAGTGGGTGAAGGGCAAGACGCTGGACGAGGCCGCCTCGATCAAGAACACCCAGATCGCGCACGAGCTGTCGCTGCCGCCGGTGAAGATCCACTGCTCGATCCTCGCCGAGGACGCGATCAAGGCGGCCGTCGAGGACTATAAGAAGAAGCACGGCCTGGCCGAAGCGCCGCAGGAGCAAAAGGTCGCATGATCACCCTGACGGAAAGCGCAGCGAAGCACGTGCGCGCCTACCTCGAGAAACGCGGCAAGGGCATCGGGCTGCGCGTGGGCGTGCGCACCTCGGGCTGCTCGGGCATGGCCTACAAGCTCGAGTTCGCCGATGCGCCGCAGCCGGAGGATCTCGAGTTCGAGAGCCTCGGCGTCAAGGTGCTGGTCGACCCGAAGAGCCTGCAGTACATCGACGGCACCGTGCTCGACTACGCGCGCGAAGGCCTCAACGAAGGCTTCAAGTTCCGCAACCCCAATGTCAAAGACCAGTGCGGCTGCGGGGAAAGCTTCAACGTCTAGCGGTCACTTCGGCCTGTTCGGCCTGGCACCGGCCTTTTCGATCGACGAGGAGGCGCTAGAGAAGGCCTACCGCGAGATCCAGACCCGCGTCCATCCCGACCGCTTCGCCCATGCCGGCGATGCGGAGCGCCGCGCCTCCCTGCAATGGACGACGCGCGTCAACGAAGCCTATCGCTGCCTCAGGAACCCGGTGCAGCGCGCAAGCCATCTGCTTTCCCTGCATGGCGTCGACGTCGCGTTCGAGACCAACACGTCGATGCCGGTGCAGTTCCTGGGGCAGCAGATGGAGCTGCGCGAGGCGCTCGAGGACGCGATCGCGAAGAGGGACACGAAGGCGCTCGCTTCGCTGCAGTCGAGCCTCGACGCCGACAAGCGCAGCCTGGAGCAGCAGATCGCGCAGGCGATCGATGAGAAGGAGGACTACCCGCGCGCGGCCGGGCTGGTGCGCGAGCTGCAGTTCCTGGAAAAACTGGAAGCGGAAATCGACTCCGCTTACGACACAATAGAGCAATGAACGAGCGGCAGGATCCCCGCTAAAGACATGTCGCTCCTGCAGATTTCCGAGCCCGGCATGTCGCCCGCGCCGCACGAGCAGCGTCTCGCGGTGGGCATCGACCTGGGCACGACGAATTCGCTCGTCGCGACAGTGCGCAGCGGCGTTGCCACCGTCCTGCCCGACGCGCAGGGGCGGCCGCTGCTGCCGTCGATCGTGCGCTACACGGCGGATGGCCGCGTCGAAGTGGGCTATGCAGCCGCCGCCCGCCAGGCCGACGACCCGAAGAACACCATCATCTCGGTCAAGCGCTTCATGGGACGCGGCGTGCGCGACGTTGCCCACCTGGAGGCGGCGCCTTACGACTTCGTCGATGCGCCCGGCATGCTTCAGCTGCGCACGGCCGGCGGCATCAAGAGCCCGGTGGAGGTTTCGGCCGACATTCTGAAAGTTCTCCGGCAGCGCGCGGAGGCGTCGCTCGGCGCAGCGCTGAACGGCGCGGTGATCACGGTGCCGGCGTACTTCGACGACGCGCAACGCCAGGCGACGAAGGATGCCGGGCGCCTCGCCGGCCTGAACGTGCTGCGGCTCCTGAACGAGCCGACGGCAGCGGCGATCGCCTACGGGCTCGACAACGCCTCGCAGGGCGTGTTTGCGGTCTACGACCTCGGCGGCGGGACGTTCGATCTCTCGATCCTCAAGCTCTCGCGCGGCGTATTCGAGGTCGTCGCCACGAGCGGCGACTCGCTCCTGGGCGGCGACGATTTCGACCAGCGGGTCTTTTGCTGGATCGTCGAGGAAGCGAAGCTCGCGCCCCTTGCGCCGCGCGACATGCGCCTCTTGCTCGTCAAGGCGCGCGAGGCAAAGGAATATCTCAGCCAGCACGAGCAGGCGAGCATCACGGCGCGGCTCTCCTCCGGCGAGTTCGTCGACCTGACGCTCGACAACGAGGCGTTCTGCCGCATCACGCAGACCCTCGTGCAGAAGACGCTCGGGCCAGTGCGCAAGGCGCTGCGCGATGCCGGCCTCGCGGTGGGCGATGTGGATGGCGTGGTGATGGTGGGCGGCGCGACGCGCATGCCGCAGATCCAGCACGCCGTCGGCGAGTTCTTCAAGCGCGATCCGCTCAACAACCTCGACCCGGACAAGGTGGTCGCGCTCGGCGCGGCGATGCAGGCGAACGTGCTGGCCGGCAACAAGCCGCAGGGCGAGGACTGGCTGCTCCTCGACGTGATCCCGCTGTCGCTCGGCGTCGAGACGATGGGCGGCCTGGTCGAGAAGATCATCCCGCGCAATTCGACCATTCCTTGCGCCCGCGCGCAGGAGTTCACCACCTTCAAGGACGGCCAGACCGCGCTGGCGGTGCATGTGCTGCAGGGCGAGCGCGAGCTGGTGTCCGACTGCCGCTCGCTGGCGCGCTTCGAGCTGCGCGGCATCCCGCCGATGGTGGCCGGTGCGGCACGCATTCGCGTGAGCTTTCAGGTCGATGCCGATGGCCTGCTGGCAGTGAGTGCACGCGAAGAAGGCTCAGGCGTGCAGGCGGCGATCACGGTCAAGCCCAGCTATGGACTGTCCGACGACGAAGTGGCGCGCATGCTGACCGAAAGCTTCAGCACCGCCGAGGCCGACATGCGCGCTCGCAGCCTG
>DATDCR010000298.1:0-3119 GCA_036524215.1 Burkholderiales bacterium | reverse complement strand
GAATGGCGCGCCGGCCGGCACGGCGCAGATCAACGACGTGTTCGTCGACGACCGCGGCATCGTGTTTGCCGTCGACCGCCATGCCGGCGGTCTCTACAGCCTGGAGATGAAGCTTTGAGCCCTCTCAAGACCTTCGTTGGAACGATCCTCGCGGCGCTCGCCGTGTCGGCCTCGGCGCAATCGGACTGGCCGAACAAGCCGGTGCGACTGGTGGTGAGCTTCGCCGCCGGCGGCATCTCCGACGTGCTGGCGCGGGCGCTGGCGATTCCCCTGAGCAAGCAGCTGGGACAGCAAGTCATCGTCGACAACCAGCCGGGCGCCGGCACGACGATCGCCGGCAGCGCCATCGCGCGCGCGGCGCCGGATGGCTACACCATCTGGCTGCAGGACGTCACGACCCACGCCATCAACGTCGCGCTGTACGCCAAGCTGCCCTACGACTCGGTGAAGGACTTCAGCTTCATCAACATGGTGGCCTCCACGCCGCTCATGCTCGTCGTGCACCCGAGCACGCCGGCGAACAACGTGCGCGAGCTGCTGGCGCTCCTCAAGGCGAATCCGGGCAAGTACTCCTACGGCTCCTCGGGCAACGGCACCATCGTCCATCTCGCCGCCGAGATGCTGCGCTCCGCGGCCGGCGTCGAAGTGCTGCACGTGCCCTACAAGGGCAGCAATCCCGCGACCGCCGCCATCCTGGCCGGCGAGGTGACGTTCGTTTTCTCCACCATGCCGCCGGCGATCTCGAATGCCAAGGCCGGCAAGCTGCGCGCGCTGGGCGTGACGACGGCCAAGCGGGTGAGCGCCGCGCCGGAAGTGCCGACCATGATCGAGGCGGGGCTGAAGGACTTCGAGGTGGTGCTGTATTCGGGGATCATGGGCCCGAAGGGCATGGACCGCGCGCTGGTCCGCCGCATCAACGCCGAATTCGCCAAGGTGGTGAAGGCGCCGGAAATCCAGAACGTCTACGAGAAGATCGGCGCCGAGCCGATGTCGATGACGCCGGAAGAGTTCGAGAAGGCGATGGTGGGGGAGATTGCCAAGCTGGGACCGATCGTCAAGGCCTCCGGGGCGAAGGTTGAGTAAGCCGCTCCTGCCGCAGCACAACCGCTACGATTTCGTTCCGTTAGTCGAAAGGAAGGATTACAGCTGGCCGGGCGGCAAGCGCCTTGCCTTCGTCATCACCACCAACGTCGAGTGGTTCGCCTTCGGCGCCGGCCTGGGCCACGACCCGGCGAAGACCGGCGAGCCCCAGACGCACCGCAACTATTCCTGGCGCGACTACGGCAACCGCATCGGCTTCTGGCGGCTGATGGAGCTGCTCGAGGAGCTGAAGCTGCCGGCCGGCCACAACGCGAACAGCCTGCTGTACGACTACGCGCCGCAGATCATGGCCGCGATCCGCAAGCGCGGCGACGAGGTGGTCGCGCATGGCCGCAGCAATGCCGAGAACCTGCGTGGCCTGTGGCAGCCCGACGAGGAGCGCATCCTGCGCGAAGTCACGGAGACGATCGCGCGCCACGAGGGCGCGCCGCCGGAAGGCTGGATGGGCTCCGGCGCCTACGAGACGCCGAACACGCCCGACCTTCTGAAGGAGCTCGGCTACAAGTACCTGATGGACTGGCCGATGGACGACCAGCCGGTCTGGCTGCGCACGCGCGCGGGGCCGATCCTTTCCATCCCGTACCCGATCGAGCTCAACGATTCGCAGGTCATCATCCACCGCAAGCAGGATGCTTCCGATTTCTGCGACATGATCGTCGACCAGTTCGACGAGATGATCGAGCAGTGCGAGCGCCACCCGCTGGTGATGAATGTTTCCGTTCATACCTACGTGTTCGGGCAGCCGTTCCGGCTGCGCCGGCTGCGCGCCGCGCTGCGGCATTGCATGCAACATAAGTCCGCGAACCGTGCATGGTTCACACTGCCGCGCGACATCGCAAGGTTCTGTGAGCGCCTGGAGCCCGGCATCGTCCCGGGGAGCTGAAAGCCCGGTATCCTCCCAGGCATGAAGGGGGGAGCAGCCAACGAGAAGCTGGGAACGGTGCGCGTCCTGCTCGTCGAGGACGAGCGCGCCTCCGCCATGGTCGTCGAGCAGCACCTGCGCGCCATCGATTCCGTGCAATGCCGCACACAGGTGGCCCCCACCCTGAAGGAGGCGCTCGGCCGCCTCGCGCACGAGCGCTTCGACCTCGTCATCGCGGACCTCCATCTGCCCGACTCGCCGGCGAGCGGCACGGTGTCGGCGCTCGTCAGCGCCTGCGACTATCCGGTCATCGCGCTGACGGTGGACGAGGATCCGGCGCTGCGCCACCGCGCGATGGTGAGCGGCGCGTATGACTTCCTCGTCAAGGGGCAGCTCTCCGAAGGCGCGCTCGAGCGTCCCGTGCGCCTCGCCGCGCTGCAGGCGCGCACGCTCGATTCGCTCCGCCGCAGCGAGGAGCGCTTCCGCAAGCTGACGCAGCTTTCCTCGGACTGGTACTGGGAACAGGACGCGGAATACCGGCTCACCTTCATGTCGACGCTGCTCGGCGAAAAGACCGGCCTGAATGCTTCCTCCTACCTCGGCCGGCGACGCTGGGAGCAGCCGGCGCTCAACCTCGGCGCGGCCGACTGGGCGCGGCATCGCGAGCAAGTCGAGCGCCACGAGCCGTTCCGCGATTTCGAGATGCAGCGCCCGGCGCCGGACGGCACCTCGCGCTGGCTCTCGATCAGCGGCGAGCCGGTGTTCGATGCCGACGGCAATTTCAAGGGCTATCGCGGCATCGGCCGCGATATCACGGCGCAAAAGCGCGCCGAGAAGCGGCTGCGCCTCGAGCACGCGGTGACGCGCGTGCTGGCCGAGGCGGAAACCCTGTCGTCCGGCCTGCAAGGCGTGCTGCGCGCCATCTGTGAAGCGGAGGGCTGGGAGTGCGGCCGCTATTTCGCCATCGACTCGGGCAGCGAGCACATGCGCATGCAGGAGGTCTGGTACGCGCCGATCGCCGAGGTCGAGCGCTTCGTCGCCGACTCGCGCACGCTCGCGCTCGCGCGCGGCGAGGGCCTGGTCGGCATCGTCTGGCAGACCGGCGAGCCGCTCTGGGTGCCCGACGCGCAGCACGACGCACGCGCGGTGCTCGCCC
>DATDCR010000297.1:0-2102 GCA_036524215.1 Burkholderiales bacterium | reverse complement strand
TCGCTCGCCTGCGAACTCGCCCTCGTCGCGGCAGCCGCGCTGTTTTTCACGATGACGCTCGCGCAACTCGTCCCGGCGCTGGCCGCGACGGCGGGGTTCTACCTACTGGCCCGCTCCATTACGGCCGTGCAGGCCATTGCGAGCGGTCCGCTCACGGACCAGACGCTCGCCAACGCGCTCGCGCGTCACGCCGTTGACGCGGTCGCATTACTCCTGCCCGCGCTCGACCACGTAACGCGCACAAGCTGGCTGCTCTATGGCGTTTCGGACTGGCGGAGCTACCTTTATGGCGTCGGCAGCATGCTGCTGTACACAGCACTCGTCGCCGTCGCCGGCGTGTTCGACTTCCAGCGCCGCGCCGCTTGAAGCGCGACGAACGTCCGCTCTCGGCCGTTTCTCCATGGGTTTGGGCCGCCCTGGTCGTGTTTCTCGCCGCGCAAATTGCCGGGCGGCTCGCAATGCCGCCGCCCCGCCCAATGGCGTCCGACTTGCCGCCTGCTCCCGCCGTCAAGGTGCTTCGGCTCGCAAGCCTTGGCGAGCCCGAAGCGAGCGCGCGCCTCTTGATGCTGTACTTGCAGGCGTATGACTACAGCGGCACAAACGCGACCGCCTACAGCGAGCTCGATTACACGCGGCTCATCGGCTGGCTGGGTGGCATCCTGTCGCTCGATCCTTCAACGGACTATCCGTTGTTTGCCGCCGCTCGCCTCTATGCCGAGAACCCGGATCCGGCTCGCAGCCGGATGGCGCTGGAGTTCGTCTACCGCCAGTTCTTCGACGATCCCGACCGACGCTGGCCCTGGCTCGCGCATGCCGCGCTGCTCGCGAAGCACCGCCTGAAGGACCTGCCGCTTGCGCGGCGCTACGCGGCGGCCATCGACCGGTACACCCGGTCGCCGAACGTACCGCTCTGGGCCAGGCAAATGGAGCTGTTCATCCTCGAGGACATGGGGGAGCTGGAGGCGGCGCGCATCATGCTCGGCGGACTGCTGGAGAGCGGCGTCGTTAACGACCCAGCCGAGGCCCGTTTCCTGGAATTGCGATTGAAAGAGCTCGAGGCCCGGGCGGGCAAGGCCCGGCATTGATGTCGAGGGTTCGACGGATTTGTCGACAATTCGACGAATTGGCTTTCAAAATACACGCTAACCCGTTGTTCAGGAATGTGTTACCTTAGGCATACCTCTTGCAGGTTAGGGGTGTCTTTAAGGGAGACGACCATGAAATCGATTCAGAGAGAACAGGGCTTCACGCTGGTGGAAATCGCCATCGTGCTAGTCATCATTGGGTTGCTGCTCGGCGGCATCCTCAAGGGCCAGGAGATGATCACGCAGGCCAAGATCAAGAACGTGATCGCCGATTTCTCCGGCATCTCCGCGGCCTATCACGGCTACGTCGACCGCTATAAGCGCATCCCCGGCGACGATCCTTGCGCCGGCGGCACGGTGACGGCCAGCATCTGCGGCACGACGACCGGACGCTGGACCGGCGCGACGGCCGGCAGCGGCAACGGCATCGTCGCGGGCAAATACAACAGCGGCACGGCGACGGACGAATCGCTCCTCTGGTGGGATCACCTGCGTCGCGCCGGCTTCGTCTCGGGCACGGGCGTGTCGCAACCCTTCAACGCTCTTAGCGGCATGATCGGCGTGCAGACGGGTGACGCCGCCGCCACGCCGGCCGCCACGCTGAAGGACGCCTCCGGCAACGGCTTCGTCGGCATCATCGTTTGCTCGGCCAACCTGCCGGACAAGATCGCGATCGCGGCGGACACGCAAATGGACGACGGCGTCCCGACCAGCGGCACCGTCCGCGGCCAGCTGCAGACGGGCGTCAATCCCGACATCGCGGCCACCGCCGCGACGGCGTACGCGGAAACCGGCACCAACGTATATACGATCTGCCGCTCGCTGTAAGCGGAGGCAAGTTCATCAAAGCCGGCGCGAGCCGGCTTTTTTTTTGCCCTAGCCGCGCAAGAGCTTTTCTTCCGCTGCGACGAGAAGCTCGGGCGAGCCGAGCAGGACGACGATATCGCCCGGCTGGAGGGGCCCGGCTTGCGAAGGCGTCAGCCGCAGCCGCGCACTGGGTCGGCGCACGGCCCGCAC
>DATDCR010000296.1:0-2347 GCA_036524215.1 Burkholderiales bacterium | reverse complement strand
CTGCGGCGCGCGGGTCAGCACGTGGCGCCCTTTCGCGGTCGCGACCAGCTGCACGGTGCGCTGGTCGCGCGCCAGCCGTTCCCGCCGCACGAAGGCGTGCTGCTCGAGGCTGCGCAGAAGATTGCTCGCCGTCGACTGGTGAATCGCCAGCGCGCGCGCCAGCTCGCCGACCTGCATGCCCGGGTGGCTGGCGATCTGCGACAGCGCCCAGAGCTGCGCCCCGGTGACGCCGGCGCGGCGCTCGACGTTCTGATAGTGGCGCTTGATGGAGCGAAAGATGATGCGGAACTGCTCGAGCACTTCGAGCATCCGGCGATCCTTCGCGGCATCGCGGCGCGTGCGGGCGGCGGGCGGCATATATATTTGTTCGAATTATATTTCGCCCCGGCCTGCTCAGCCGCGGATCTCGTAGCCGAAGCCGCGCAGGCAGGAATACATGCTGCCGTTGTAGGTTGAAGCCTTGTCGGCCGCCGTCATCTGCTTCGCGGCCGCCTGCTCCGCATACTGGCGGCACTGCGCGATATCGCGCTCGGCCTGCTCCTTGGTAGCGCCCGGCTTCGAAATCGTGGCCCGCTGGGTCTGAGGTGCCGGCGCGACGGCCCCCGGCGAGGACGCGGCCGCCGGATGCAGGGTCCACCGACCGGCGTCGAAGACCAGCACGCCGCCGGCGAGGCCCCGCGTCGGCGCCGCGGCGCGAGCCGGCGCCGCCGCCGAAAGGGAGACCGAGCCGTCCGCATTCATCGTCATCGCGCCCGCGCCCTTGGTTTGCATCCGGGTGACGATCGAGTAGACGCTTTCGTCCGGCTTCAAGGAAAGCAAGGGCGAAAGGTCGAGCGGGGCCTCCGGCGGCGCCGTGAGAATGAGGCGCACGGACGGATTTGCGGCATCCAGGATCGTCACGCTCGCGCCCGGCGCCAGCACGACCGGATCGGCCATCGCCGGCGCGGCCACTAAAGGGAGAAGAAGCGGGAGAAGATAAGTCGCGGCTTTCACGCCCGCGATCTTAAGGCACGCTTAATTCGAGGCGAACGACCATGCTCGCGTAGCAAGATGGAACTGTCATGGTCGCCAATGCTCAATATCTGAACGGGCGAGCAACTGTAGGAGGCAGCGATGGAAAAATGGTCCGTGCATGAAGAGGACCGGCCTTATATCCGGTCGTCCCGTCCATTCAATCCCTGGATCGCCGTCGCTGCGATCGGCACCATCGCCTGGATCGCCGCCTTCAGCTATCGCTACCTGCTCGACCAGCCGCACCCGGCGCCGCCCGCCGAGACGGTTGCGGCACCGAAGACGGAAGCGGCTGCGGCCCCGGCGCCCGAGCCTGCCGTGCGCCATCCGCTCGAGACACCGGCCGAGAGCGCGGCTTCGCTGCCGACGCTCGACAACAGCGATTCCATGATGCGCCGCGCGCTCGCCGGCCTGATGGGCAACAAGGCGTTCGGCGAGCTCGTCGTTCCCGACCAGCTCGTACGGCGCATCGTCGCTACCGTCGACAACCTGCCCCGCCGCACCGCGCCGACGCGCAACATGCCGCTCAATGCGGTGCCGGGAGCGTTCGCGATCCTGGGCGGCGACGACAACGCGACCATCGGCAGCGCGAACTACGAGCGCTACCTGCCCTACGTGCGCGTCATCGAGATGATCGAGCCGCACACCCTGGTGTACAGCTATGCCCAGGCCTATCCCCTGTTCCAGCGTGCCTACGAGGAGCTCGGCTACCCCGGCAAGTACTTCAACGACCGGCTGATCGAAGCGATCGACGATCTGCTGAGCGCACCGCAGTTCGACGCCCCGGTGCGGGTCCTGCGCTCGAAAGTGCTCTACGAGTTCGCCGACCCCAGCCTGGAGACGCTTTCCGCCGGCCAGAAGATCATGATCCGCATGGGGCAGGAAAACGCGGCGCGCGTGAAGGCGAAGCTGTGGGACGTGCGCCGCGAGCTGATCGCGGCGAGCAGGAAGCCCTAGGCGCCGCGGCGGTAGGTCGCGAGGATCACGCCGGCGAGGATCGTGAGCACGCCGGCCGCGTGGAAAGCACGGAAGGATTCGCCGAGAAAAAGCATCGCCAGCACGGTGCCGAATGCGGGCAGCAGCGGAAGCGTGAACCCAGCGGCGTTCGCACCGACCACGGCGACGCCGCGATTCCAGCAGAGGAACGCGATCACCGAAGCGGCGATGGCCACATAGAGCACGGCGCCGATTTCACCCGCGCTCGGCCAGCGCAGCGGACCGCGCGCGACATCGACGGCATAGGCCGGCAGCAGCATCGCCAGCCCGATCGACGCGATGACGAAGGAGAAGGCGACGCCGCGCAGCTCGGCCGGCGCACGGCGCAGCAGCACGGAAT
>DATDCR010000295.1:0-56475 GCA_036524215.1 Burkholderiales bacterium | reverse complement strand
GTGGCTTGCGCGAGATTGGGCCAAGGGCGTCTTGCACGGCTTGTATTTTGTATGCAGAATGCAAAAAAGTCACCCGGGACGTCTTCAAATGACCTACAGAGCTGGCCGCCATTTTCTACAGATCCCGGGACCGACCAATGTTCCGGAGCGAGTGCTTCGCGCCATCGACTCGGCGACGATCGACCATCGCGGACCGGAATTCGGCGAGCTCGGCAAGGCGGTGCTGGCCGGCATGAAGCAAGTCTTCAAGTCGACGCGCGGTGAAGTCGTGATCTACCCCGCGTCCGGCACGGGCGCGTGGGAAGCGGCGCTCGTCAATAGCTTGTCCGCAGGCGATCGCGTGCTGATGGTCGAAACCGGTCACTTCGCCACGCTGTGGCAGAAGATGGCCGCGAAGCTCGGCTTGCAGGTGGATTTCATTCCAGGTGACTGGCGCCATGGTGCCGATTCGCAGGCCATCGAGCAGCGCCTGCGCGCCGACAGCGAGAAGCGCATCAAGGCCGTTTGCGTTGTCCACAACGAGACATCGACCGGCGTGACCTCGCGCATCGCGGACGTGCGGCAAGCGATCGACGCGGCCTCGCACCCGGCACTCCTCATGGTCGACACGATCTCGTCGCTCGCCTCGATCGATTATCGGCACGACGACTGGGGCGTCGACGTGACTGTCGCCGGGTCGCAGAAGGGCCTGATGTTGCCCCCCGGGCTGTCTTTCAACTGCATCTCCGCCAAAGCGCTCGCCGCATCGAAGGCGGCCAAGCTGCCGCGCAGCTACTGGGCCTGGCAGGAGATGATCGACAACGGCCGCAACGGTTACTTCCCTTACACCCCGGCGACGAACCTCCTGTACGGCTTGCGCGAAGCGCTGCACATGCTCCTCGAGGAAGAAGGACTGGATGCCGTGTTCGCCCGCCATCAGCGCCATGCCGAGGCAACGCGCCGCGCGGTGCGCGCCTGGGGCCTCGAGGTACTCGCGCTCGATCCGCGCGAGTATTCCGCCTCGCTGACCGCAGTGATGATGCCGGCCGGCCACGATGCCGATCGCGCGCGCAAGATCATCCTGCACGCCTTCGACATGTCCCTCGGCACTGGATTGGGGAAGCTCGCCGGCAAGGTGTTTCGCATCGGCCACCTCGGCGATTTCAACGATCTGGCGCTGATGGGCACGCTGGCTGGCGTCGAAATGGGGCTTGCCTTGGCCGGCGTTCCGGTAAAGAAGGAGGGCGTTCAGGCCGCGATGGCTTATCTTGCCGAATGTCACGGCAAGCCGGCTCGCGCCGCGGCGTAGTTCCATAACGAACAGGAGGAGGACCATGAATCTGCGAATCAGCATCGTGGCAGCGGCGGCCGCTTTCTTGGCTGTCAGCGCTTATGCGCAGACCGAGCTCAAGCTCGGCCACGTGGGCGAGCCGGGCTCGCTCATCGGCGCAGCGGCGGACGAGTTCGCCAAGCGCGCGAACGACAAGCTGGGCGGCAAGTACAAGATCGTCACGTACGGCTCGAGCCAACTCGGCGGCGACAAGGAGCTGCTGCAGAAGCTGAAGCTCGGCACGGTGGACTTCGCCGAGCCCTCGACCGTGATGTCGTCCGAGGCGGACATCTTCGGCGTTTTCGAGATGCCCTATCTCGTCAAGGATCGGGAGCACATGAAGCGCATCGAGAAGGAGCTCTTCTGGTCCAAGATGGAGCCGGTCGTGGAGAAAAAGGGCTTGAAGCTGCTCGCCATCTGGGAGAACGGCTTTCGCCACATCACCAACAACAAGCACCCGATCGTCACGCCGAAGGACCTGCAGGGCATCAAGCTGCGCGTGCCGGAAGGCAAGTGGCGCGTGAAGATGTTCCAGGCCTACGGGGCCAACCCCTCGCCGATGAAGTTCTCCGAGGTGTTCACCGCCCTGCAGACCGGCGTGATGGATGGTCAGGAGAACCCGTTCGCCCAGATCGCCAGCGCCAAGTTCTATGAGGTACAGAAGTATCTCTCGCTGACAGGCCACGTATATTCGCCGGCCTATCTCGCAGTCGGGCTGAAGAAATGGAACAGCTTCCCGGCCGAGGTTCGCAAGACGCTCGACGCCACGGCGAAAGATGTGCAGGCGTGGGTTTACGAGAAAGCGGCCAAGGACGACGAGATCCTGCTGCAGAAGATGAAGGCAAGCGGCAGCATCCAGGTGAACGAAGCGAACAAGGACGCCTTCATCGCCGCGTCCAAGCCCGTCTACGACGAGTTCGCCAAGGAAGTCCCGGGCGCGAAGGAAATCATCGACCGCGCCATCGCGCTCGGCAAGAAGTAGGGCGCGTCGTGGTGGAGCAGCTGCGCAGGCGCTACGAGCGCGTGCTGGAATGGATCGTCATCGCGCTGATGGCGATCCTGGCCGTGGAAGTCACCTTAGGCATCATCTACCGCACGATCGGCGCCTCTTTGTCCTGGTACGACGAGGTGGCGTCGATCCTGCTCGCCTGGCTCACCTTCTACGGCTCGGCGCTCGCCGCCGTGAAGCGCGCGCATATCGGCTGCCCCGAGGTCGTCGCGCTGTTCGGGCCGAATGTGCGCGTCACGGCACGCCTCGTGGCGTCTACGCTCTTCGTGCTGTTCTTCGCCCTGCTGGGCTGGATGGGCTACGCCATCCTCGACGTGCTGGCCACCGACCACCTGATCAGCCTGTCCGACGTGTCGGTCGCCTGGGTGCAGTCGGTCATCCCGATCAGCGCCGTGCTGATCATCCTCGCTGAGCTTCTGTCCCTGCCGATCGCCCTGCATCTCGCGCGCGTCGGCCACGCCGCCTCCACCGGCGACGCTTCGCACTGATGGCCATCCTGCTCCTTTTCGTCTGCGTCCTGGCGCTCGTCATCATCGACGTACCCATCGCGGTCGCGCTCGGCATCGTGGCCCTCTCGGCCATGATTATCACGCAGGGCCTCGACTCGCTTCCCAACCTGCCCGTGGTGCTCTACAACGGCGCGACGAGTTTTCCGCTGATCGCCATCCCGCTCTTCATCCTGGCGGGCGCGATCATGAATGCTTCGGGCATCTCGCAGCGCCTGATCGCTTTCGCCAGCTCCATCCTCGGCTTCATCCGCGGCGGCCTGGCGATGGTGTCGATCGGCACCTCGCTCTTCTTCGCGGAGATCTCGGGCTCGGCGGTGGCCGACGTGTCGGCGCTCGGCTCGATCCTGATTCCCGCCATGAAGAGCAAGGGCTATCCGAGCCCGCTCGCCGCGGCGATCATGTCTTCGGCGGCCACGCTCGCCGTCATCATCCCGCCCTCGATTCCGATGATCCTGTACGCGGTGATGGCCGAGACCTCGGTCGTGCAGCTCTTCGTCGCCGGCATCGTGCCGGGCCTGCTCGGCGGCCTCGGCCTGATGGGCATGGCCTACTGGTTCGCGCGCCGCTACAACCTGCCGGTTGAGGAGAAGCTGCAATGGGCTCGTGTCAGGCGGACCTTTCGGGAGGCATTCTGGGCCTTCACTCTGCCGATGATCATCCTCGGCGCCATCTTCGGCGGCGTGGTGACCGCGACCGAAGGCGCTGCGCTGGCGGTGCTCGCGGCACTCTTCATCGGCCTGGTCGTCTATCGCGAGCTCGACCTCGCGCACCTCAAGGCCGCGATGATCGAAGGCGGCGTGCAGACCGCGGTCGTGATGCTGCTCGTTGCGACCTCTGCCCTCCTCGGCACCTATCTGACCGAGATCCAGGCGCCGCAGCATCTTGCCAAGGCGGTGTCCGACCTTACAAGCAACAAGTGGCTCGTCCTCGCGCTGCTCAACGTGCTGTTCCTGGTTCTGGGCATGTTCTTGCACTCGGCGGCCGCCATCATCCTGGTGGTGCCCGTGGTCATGCCGCTGGTGCGCTCCGTCGGTATCGACCCGGTGCACTTCGGCCTTATCGTGACCGTGAACCTCGGCATCGGCCAGCAGACGCCGCCCGTGGCGAGCGTGCTGATGGTGGCCTGCTCGATAGCGAAGTCGAGCGTTTGGGAAGTCACGCGAGTGAACGTCTGGTTCATCGGCGTGCTACTCGCCGTGCTTCTGCTCGTGACTTACGTGCCGGTCACCGGCATGGGCCTCGTGCAGTTCTTCTACGGCCGCTGATCAGCGTGTGCGCACGGCGCCCATCATCTGGTCGGGCAGCCACGTCGCGATCTCCGGGAAAACGCACAGGATCACGATGGCGAGGAACATGCACAGCACGTAGGGGATCGTTCCCCAGATGACCTTCATCAGCGGCACGTCCGGGGCGATGGAATTGACGATGTAGATGTTGAGACCGACCGGCGGGTGGATCAGGCCGATCTCCATGTTGATCGTCATGATGACGCCGAACCACACCGGGTCGAAGCCCGCCGACTTGATGATCGGCAGCAGGATCGGGCTCGTCATCAGGATGATGGCCGCCGGCGGAATGAAAAAGCCGCACACGAGCAGGAAGACGTTGATCATCGCCATCAGTACCCAGCGGTTCACGTGCATCTCGGCGATGGCCTGCGCGAGCGTCTGGGTGAGATAGAGCGACGTCAGCATGTAGCCGAAGAGCACGGCGGCGGCGATGATCATCAGGATCATCACCGACTCGCGCGTCGTGTCGCGCAGGATCTGCCACCACTCGCGCGGCTGCCACATGCGGTAGATGAGTACTGCGAGCACCACGCAGAGCGCGGCGCCGACGCCGGCCGCCTCCGACGGCGTCGCCACGCCGCCGTAGAGCACGTACATCACGCCGACGATAATCGCCAGGAACGGCGCGATCTTGGGCACGGAATGAAACTTCTCCCGCCAGGTGTAGCGGAAGTCGGCCGCATGCGCCCGGAAACCGCTGCGCCACACCGCGAACAGGGTCCACAGGATGAATAGGCCGGTCAGCATCAGCCCGGGCAGCACGCCAGCGAGGAACAGGCGCCCGATCGAGGTCTCGGTGGCGATGCCGTAAAGGATGAACGTGATCGACGGCGGAATCAGGATGCCGAGCGTGCCGCCGGCGCAAATCGAGCCCGTGGCGATGTCGTCCGGATAGCCGCGCCGGCGCATCTCCGGGATGCCCATCTTGCCGATCGCGGCGCAGCAGGCCGGCGAGGATCCCGTCAGCGCGGCGAAGATCGAGCACGCGCCGAGGTTCGAAATCACCAATCCACCCGGCACGCGGTAGAGCCAGCGGTCCAGCGCCTCGTACAGGTCCTTGCCGGCGGGCGAGGAACCGATCGCCGCACCCATCATCACGAACATCGGGATCGAGACGAGCGTGAAATCGTTGAGGCCGGCCCAGAACGTCTCGGCGACGACCTGCAGCGCGTCGAAGCCTTGAAAGATCACGAGGAAGACGATGGACAGCGCGCCCAGCCCGAACGCGACCGGCGCGCCGGACAACAGGATGATGAGGGTCGCGATGAGGACGATCGCCCCTTGCGTGGTCGGGCTCATGCTTCCTGGCGGATGCCGAAAGGCGGCTCGCGGCCGCTCAGCAGCGAGTAGAGATCGGCGAAGAACTGCAGCGCGAGGATCGAAAGCCCGATCGGCATCGAGCTGTAAGGGATCCACATGCGCGCCCGCCACATGGTGTCGGAAACCCAGCGCTGCTGCCATGCCTCGAGCCAGAAGCGGCCGGCCAGATAGAGCAGGACCATGCAGAAGCCGAGCGACATGAGGATCGAGGCGAGGGCGAGCCACCAGCGCGCCCGCTCGCCGAGGTACTGCGGCAGGACGTCGACGTTGACATGCCCCCGCGTGAGCAGCACGTACGGGCTGCCGACAAACGTCGCCGCGACGAGGCTCCAGGTGACGAAGTCCGTCTGCCAGATCGTGTTCTCATTCAGCACGTAGCGAATGAACACCATCTGGCAGACGATCAGCACGCCCGCGGCGATCAGCCCTGCAGCGACGATGCCGCAGAGCTGCGAAAGGCGTGTTACGACGCGGACGTAAGCGTCCAGGGCGTTATTTGACGCTGAGCGCTTCGTCGATCAGCTTCTTGCCGTTCGGCACTTCCTTGGCAAATTCGGCGTAGGAGCTTTTCTCCGCGACCTTCACCCACTGCTCGTATTCCTGCGGCGTCAGGGTGATCACCTCGACCTTGTGGTCCTTGAAAACCTTCACCATCTCGTCGTCGAGCCCCTTCGCTTTGTCGGCGAAGAACTGCTGCGACTTCTTGCCGGCCTGCATGAGGACGTCCTGCTGCTTCTTGTTCAGGCGGTTGAAGCTCTTCTTCGACATCAGGACCGGCTCGTACATGAACCACAGCGCGTTGTCGCCCGGCGCGGTCAGGCATTTGACCTGCTCGTAGATGCGAAACGAAACGAAACTGCCCGAACTGGTGTCGGTTCCCTCTGCGACGCCGGTTTGCAGGGCGTTGTAGACCTCGTTGCTCGGCACCGACACGATCGTTGCGCCCGCGGACTGCCACATGGCGGCGAAGGTCGGGCCGGCAGAGCGAAACTTGAGGCCCTTCACGTCCTCCGGCTTGCGGATGCAGCTGCGCTTGGACGCCATCGCCCCCGCGAGCCACGCGTCCGCGAGCACGACCACACCGGCCTTGTCGATCTGCGCCTTGATGTCCTTCATGAACGGCGAGTCGTTCATCCGCTGCGCGCGCTCGTGGCTGCGCACCAGGCCGGGCATCAGCGTCGCGCCGAAGGCGCGTACCTTGCCGCTCGCGTAGTCGAGCGGAAAGGACGAGATGTCGAGCTGGCCGTTCACGAGCGCGTTCCACTGCTCGTTCGGCTTGAAGAGCGAGGCGCCGGGATAGACCTGGATCTCGAGGTCGACGTTGGCGGCCTTCGCCTCGCGCGCCACGATCTGCACCATCTCGTCGCGCACGTCGCCGCGCCCGCCGGGAAACTGGTGCGAGGCGCGCAGTGTGGTGGGTGCTGCAAAGACGCTCGAGCTGATCAGGCCGGCAACGGTGGCGGCGATGACCTTCTTCATGTGCACCATCGGGATCCTCCTCTCGTTTGTCTGGGCGCTCTCGGGCGCCATCCTAAGCTAAATCACTCCCGCCGACCGTAGCCGGGCGATTTCGCCGGCGCTCTTGCCGAGGAGATCGCGCAATACTTCGTCGCTGTGCTGCCCGAGCAGCGGCGGCGCCGTCCGGTATTCGATCGGGGTGCCGGAAAAGCGCATCGGGCTCGCGACCAGGGGCAGCATGGCCCCGGCGGCGTGCGGCAGCTCGATGCGGATGCCGCGCGCTTTCACCTGGGGCTCCGCGTAGACCTGCGCAATGTCGTTGATCGGTCCGTTCGGCACGCCTGCCTTCTCCAGGAGCTCCACCCACTCGGCGGTCGTGCGCTTGGAGAAGATCTCGCTCAGCAGCCTTGTCAGCTCGCCGCGGTTCTCCACGCGTTTGCCGTTGGTGGCGAACCGCGCGTCGCCCGCGAGCTGCGCACAGCCTGCGGCTTCGCAAAATTTGCGGAACAGATTGTCGTTGCCGCAGGCGAGGATGACGCTGCCATCGCGCGTGCGAAATGGCTGATACGGCACGATGTTCGGATGGAGGTTGCCGATGCGCTTGGGCGGCTTGCCCGTCGCGAAGTAATTGGTGTTTTGGTAGGCGAGCAGCGCGATCTGTGAATCGAGAAGCGCGAGGTCGAGATGCTGCCCGCGGCCGGATTCGGCGCGATGCGCAAGCGCGGCGCAGATCGCGATGGAGGCGTACATGCCGGTGATGATGTCCGCGATCGGGACGCCGGCGCGCTGCGGACCGCCGCCCGGCGCCTCATCGGGCTCCCCCGTCACGCTCATCATCCCGCCCATGCCTTGGATCATGAAGTCATATCCGGGCCGGTCGCGATAAGGCCCGCTCTGCCCGAATCCCGTCACGGAGCAGTAGATGAGCCGCGGGTTGGCCTGTCGCAGATCGTCGTAGCCAAGGCCGTAGCGCGCGAGGTCGCCGTACTTGTAGTTCTCGATCAGTACATCGCATTTCGCGGCGAGCTCGCGCGCGAGCGCCTGACCCTCCGGCGCCGCGATATTCAGCGTCAGCGACTTCTTGCCGCGGTTCGCCGACGTGAAGTAGGCCGAGTCCCGCGTCTCCTTTCCTTGGCCGTCCTTGACCCAGGGCGGCCCGAAGGCCCGCGAATCGTCGCCGCTGCCGGGACGCTCGATCTTGATGATTTCGGCGCCGAGGTCGGCCAAGTTCTGGCTCGCCCATGGCCCGGCGAGCACTCGCGAAAGGTCGAGCACCCTGACATGCGAAAGGGGACCTGCCACCTGTTGCGCTTCCGCTGAAAAGGCCGCAGTTTAACGCCGATGATCCGGCATATCGTGCTCTGGCGCTTGAAATCCCCCGATGCTGAGTTCGATGCGATCCGCAAAGCGCTGGAGGCGCAAGTGGGGCGGATTCCGGGATTGCTGCGCGCCGAGGTGCGCAAAAGCTTCTACAGCGGCCGCCGGGGCGTGGACTTCGCAGTTACGTGCGATTTCGAGAGCCGGGCCGCGCTGGAGGCCTATCACCGCCATCCCGCCCATCTGGAAACGCGTGCCATCGTGGATCCCCTGATCGCCGATCACTGGATCGCCGATTACGAGCTGTGATCACCACAGTCCGATGAGCATGCGCACCGCGAACACGTAGAGCAGGAAGGCGAACACGGTCCGCAGCCGCTTGACCGGCCAGCGGTGGGTAAGGCGAGCGCCGAGCGGAGCGGCGAGGATGCTGGTGGTCACGACCAGCGCCAGCGCCGGAAGATAGAGGTAACCGAGCGTCGGCCGGGGCAATCCGTCCGCCCGCATGCCCTGGATGACGTAGCCGACCGTCCCGGCGACGGCGATGGGGAATCCGTTCGCCGCCGCGGTTCCTATCGCGCGGCGAAGCGGGACTTTGCACCAGGCGAGGAAAGGGATGCTCAGGAACGCCCCGCCTGCGGCGAGCATGCTCGAGACGGCGCCGATCATCGCCCCGGCCGTGAAGATGCCCAGCGGCCCGGGCAGCTCGCGGGTCCTCGACGGCTTGAGGTCAAGCAAGATCTGCGTGGCGGCGTAGAAAACCAGCGCCGTGAACAGCGCAGCGAGCGGGCGCGTCGGTATCAACCCCGCAATCAATGCCGCAATGAAAGACCCGGTGAGCATCCCGGGCGACATCGCGCGTGCGATCTTCCAATCGACGCCGCCGTGCGCATGGTGCGCCCGCATGCTCGAAAGCGAGGTAAACAGCATGGCGGCAAGCGCGGTGCCGAGCGCGAGGTGCAGTACGTGCTCCGGCGGCAGCGCCTGGGCGCGGAAGACCAGGACAAGGAGCGGCACCATCACCACGCCGCCACCGATTCCGAGCAGCCCGGCCGCGAATCCCACCAGGCCACCAATGCCCAAGTAGGCAAGCCATTCCATCAGGCGCGCAGGAGATGCGCGACGACTTCCGTGAAGCCCGCGCCCGCTTCGCGCGTCGCGATGTACTTCGGTGGCGCCTCCAGTAAAGGCTCGAAACGGCGTACGTTCGCAACGCCCACCGACTTGGCGAAAAAGGCGAACATCGGTGCGTCATTCGGCGAATCGCCGACATACACCACTTCGCGCTGCAGGCGATCGGCGCCGATGCTGAACACGTCACCAAAGAGCTCGCGCGTCATGGCCAGCTTGTCATAGTCGCCGAACCAGCCGTTGACGTGGATCGAGCTCACCTTCGCGTGCATACCCGCCGCGCGCATCATCGCGGCGATTCGCTCCGCGGCTTCGACGGGAAGCGCGGGTACGTCCTCGCAGTAGTCGATCGCCAGGTCGGTCTCGCGATACGGTTGGTCAGCGGCGATGGCGCAGCCCGGCACGGCGGCGAGAATCTTTCGCCCAATATCGTCGAACCGGGCGCGGTTACGCGAGCGCACCTCGGGCCCGTCGCGATAGCGACGCTGCATGCGGCCGCCGGCAAAGCGGAAGAAGAACGCACCGTTCTCGCCGACCACGGCATCGACGGGCCACATACGCGCAATGTGGTCACACCATCCGGCCGGCCGGCCTGTCACTGCAACGGCGCGCTTGCCGGCTGCGGCGAGCGATTCCAGGGCCGCGTAGGCTTCGGCCGTGAGCCTGCCTGCCGTCGTCAATGTGTCGTCCAGATCGAAAAGGATCGCTGATACGGCGCGTGCGTCGAGCTCGCGCAGCGGCTTCACCGGCCGATCACCTGCTCGACCCGCCGCCGCTGGGGTTCGGTCATGCGCAGCCCGCACTTGCTGCGGCGCCAAAGCACGTCCGCCGCGCACCCTGCCCATTCGTGCTCCACGAAGTAGCGCACTTCCCGCTCGGTGAGGCCGCCGCCGAAGTCTTCGCCCAGCCTGCCGTCCCCGAGGACGGCCTCGGCTTCCGAGCCGTGCCGCCGGAAGATCCCTCGCACGATCGGCTCCGGCACACCGCGATAGCGTTCGAGCAGCGCATCGCGTGCCGCCGCGCGATTCGTGAACCCGCTGCCGGGGAGAGCTGCCGTGTCGGTCCACGGCGCCTTCAGGGCCGGGAAATAAGGCGCGAGCTTGGCGAGCACCTGCTCGGCAAGGCGCCGATACGTGGTGATCTTGCCGCCGAAGACCGAAACCACCGGCGCCGCGCCCCCCACATCGTCGACCCGCAGCGTGTAGTCGCGCGTGACGGCGGAAGGATCTGAAACGCCATCGTCGTAGAGCGGGCGAACGCCGGCGAAGCGCCAGCACACCTCCGCTGGATCGACCCGGCGGTTGAGATAGCGGCTGACCGCCGTGCAGAGGTACTTCACTTCATCTTCGCTTGCCTGCACGCCGTCCGCCTCGGTGACCGATACATCGGTCGTCCCGACCAGCGTGAATTGATCCTCGAACGGAATCATGAAGACAACGCGCCGGTCGGTGTTCTGCAGGATAAACGCATGCCCGCCTTCATAAAGCTTTGGCAGAACGATGTGGCTGCCTTTGACGAGCCTGACCCCATCTCGGCTCGGTTGCGCCAAGCGCTCGTTCAGCACCTGCTTCACCCAAGGACCTGCGGCATTGACTACGGCACGCGCCGTGATCTCTTCGCCGCTGGAGAGGCTCGCCCGCCACAGCGCCCCGTGCCGGCGCGCGGCCACGCATTCGGTGCGCACGAGGATGCGCGCACCGCGCCGGCTGGCATCAATGGCATTGGCGAGGACAAGCCGCGCGTCATCGACCCGGCAATCGGAATAGATGAAGCCGTGTTTCAGACGGGCCTGGAGAGCGGAGGAATAAGGCGGGACATCGAGCCGTACGGACTGTGACGCCGGCAACAGGGAGCGACGGGCGAGATGGTCGTACAGGAACAGGCCGAGCCGGATCATCCAGCGCGGTCGCAGCTCCGGCACATGCGGCATGACGAAGCGCACCGGCCATGCCAGGTGCCCGGCGATCCGCAAGAGGATTTCGCGCTCGGCGAGCGCCTCGGCGACCAGCCTGAATTCGTACTGCTCTAGGTAGCGCAGGCCTCCGTGCACCAGCTTGGAGGATGCGGAGGAGGTAGCGCTCGCGAGATCGCTGCGCTCTACGAGTACCGTGGAAAGGCCGCGGCCCGCGGCATCGCGCGCGATGCCGGTGCCGTTGATGCCCCCGCCGATGACCAGCAGATCGTAAGTCACCCGCCGGGGACTATAGCCGATCGCGCCAAGCGCGATCGGCCCGGTACTACGAGTTGGTGCTCGCCTTCTTGAGCTGATCCAGCTTGAGGACCTTCAGCTGGCTCTCGGCGTGCGGCTTGCTCTGACGATCCTTCGCCTGCTGTTCCTTCGCCTGCTGCTGCTGGCGGCGGATCTTCTCAAATGTCTTCTTCACGTCCGTGTCGAAGCTTGGACGGTAGCGGAAGTCGGAATCGAGAATATGTTTCATGCGTTCTCCTGCTTGGGCCGGGTCATTCTTCCAAAACAGGACCTGAGCCATTGCAGGCCAGCCGTGGTCTTGCCGGACTATTTCGCGCCGAAGCGTGAGAATTTCAAGTCGAACGATCGACGACAGGCGTCGTGAAAGCAGCGACGCGGCTGCGCCAATGCATCGCGCGGTGTTACTTTTTCCGCAGCCTGCGGATGGCGGCGAGCTGCGCAGCGAGCATGGAGAGCTCGCCTTCGACGGTCGCGATTTCCTGCTTGTCCTTCGCCGTGCGGCGCGCTTCCTCGGCGCGTTGGAGTGCCTCGGTGGCTTTCGCCTCATCGAGGTCCGCACCGCGGATTGCGGTATCGGCGAGCACGGTAATCAGCTTGGGCTGCACTTCGAGGATGCCGCCGGCGACGAAGATCAGCTGCTCATCGCCGCCACCGGCTGGCGTGATGCGCACGGCACCGGGCTTGATGCGAGTGATGAGCGGCGTATGCCGCGGGTAAATGCCGAGCTCGCCCGCTTCGCCCGGAAGGACGACGAACTCGGCCTCACCGGAGAAGATTGCTTCTTCCGCGCTCACCACGTCGACGTGGATGGTATTTGCCATTACTTGATCGTCTTCGCCTTCTCGAAGGCTTCCTCGATCGGCCCCACCATGTAGAAGGCCTGCTCCGGCAGCGCGTCGCAGTCGCCGTTGACGATCATCTTGAAGCCCTTGATCGTGTCCTTCAGCGACACGTACTTGCCCGGCTGGCCGGTGAAGTTCTGCGCCACGGTGAACGGTTGCGACAGAAAGCGCTGGATCTTGCGCGCCCTCGAGACGGCCAGTTTGTCTTCCGGCGACAGTTCGTCCATGCCCAGGATGGCGATGATGTCGCGCAGTTCCTTGTAGCGCTGCAACGTGGCCTGCACGGCGCGCGTCGTGTTGTAGTGCTCCTCGCCGATCGTATTCGGATCCACCTGGCGGGAAGTCGAATCGAGCGGATCGACCGCCGGATAGATGCCAAGTGCCGCGATGTCGCGCGACAGCACGACCGTAGCATCGAGGTGTCCGAAGGTCGTCGCCGGCGAGGGATCCGTCAGGTCGTCCGCCGGGACGTAGACCGCCTGAATCGACGTGATGGAGCCGACTTTGGTCGATGTGATGCGCTCCTGCAGCCGCCCCATCTCTTCGGCAAGCGTGGGCTGGTAGCCGACGGCAGAGGGCATGCGGCCGAGCAACGCCGAGACTTCCGTGCCCGCGAGCGTAAAGCGGTAGATGTTGTCGACGAAGAATAGGATGTCGCGCCCTTCGTCGCGGAATTTCTCGGCCATCGTGAGACCGGTCAGTGCGACGCGCAGCCGGTTGCCCGGCGGCTCGTTCATTTGGCCGAACACCATCGCCACCTTCGATTCCTCGAAGTTGTCGAGCTTGACGACGCCGGCTTCGGTCATCTCGTGATAGAAGTCGTTGCCTTCGCGCGTGCGCTCGCCCACCCCCGCGAACACGGAAAGTCCCGAGTGTTGGGTCGCGATGTTGTTGATGAGCTCGAGCATGTTCACCGTCTTGCCGACGCCCGCGCCGCCGAACAGACCGATCTTGCCGCCCTTTGCAAACGGGCAGATGAGGTCGATCACCTTGATGCCGGTCTCGAGCAGCTCGACCGAAGGCGACAGCTCGTCGAATTTCGGCGCGATCTGGTGGATCGACCGGCGCTCGTCCGACTTGATCGGGCCGACGTCGTCGATCGGCCGACCGAGCACGTCCATGATGCGCCCGAGCGTGCCTTTGCCGACCGGCACCGCGATCGGCTGGCCGGTGGAGGTGACCTTCATCCCGCGGCGCAGGCCGTCGGACGATCCGAGCGCGATGCAGCGCACGATGCCGTCGCCGAGCTGCTGCTCGACCTCGAAGGTGAGACCCTTCTCCACGAGGCCGCCAGCGGCGCTGTCATCGAGCGTCAACGCATCGTAGACGCGGGGCATGTTGTCGCGCGGGAATGCGATGTCGATGACCGCGCCGATGGACTGGACGATCGTGCCTTGTGCTTGCGCCATGTGCTGTTTCCTGTTTGCTATACGGCGGCAGCGCCGCCGACGATTTCAGAGAGTTCCTTGGTGATGCCGGCCTGACGGTTCTTGTTGTAGATGAGCGTCAGCTCGTCGATCAGATTCGCCGCGTTGTCGGAGGCCGCTTTCATCGCCACCATGCGCGCCGACTGCTCGGAGGCCATGTTCTCGGCCACCGCCTGGTAGATCAGCGCCTCGATGTAGCGGGTCATCACCTGGTCGAGCACCGCGCGCGCCTCCGGCTCGTAGATGTAGTCCCACACCGTCTCCGGCGCGCCCAGGCGCTCGCCCGACAGGGGTAGCAGCTGCTCGATCACCGGCTCCTGCTTCATCGTATTGATGAAGCGCGTATAGCCGATCATCAGGCGGTCGAAGCGGTCCGCGGTGTAGCCGTCGAGCATCACTTTGACCGCGCCGATCAGCTTGTCCATCTGCGGACGGTCGCCAAGTTGCACCACGTGCGAGACGATCGTCGCGCCAAGACGCTGCATGAAGCCGAAGCCCTTGTTGCCGATCGCGCAGACCTCGATCTCCTCTCCCTGCGCCTGCCAGTCCTTGTATTGCCCGAGCACCAGACGCAACAGGTTGGTGTTGAGCGCGCCGCAAAGGCCCTTGTCGGTCGTGATGACGATCAGGCCCACGCGCTTCACCGTGTCGCGATCGACCAGGAACGGATGACGGTACTCCGGGTTGGCGTGCGAGATGTGCGCGGCGACGTTGCGGATCTTCTCGCCGTAGGGCCGCGCGTGGCGCATGCGCTCCTGCGCCTTGCGCATCTTCGACGCCGAGACCATTTCCATCGCCTTCGTGATCTTGCGCGTGTTCTGCACGCTGCGGATCTTCATCCGGATTTCTTTAGTGCTGGGCATGGAGGTGCGGTCCTAGAAGCTGCCGTTCTTCTTCCAGTCCTTGATCGCGTCGTTCAGCGCCTTTTCATCGTCGGCGGAGAGATCCTTCTTTTCCTCCATGCGGCCGATCAGCGCGGCGAACTTGGTCTTCAGGTAATCGCGCATCGACTTCTCCGCGGCCAGCGCCTTCTTCACGTCGATGTCGTCGAAGTAGCCGTTGTTCACCGCGAACAGGGTGAGCGCCATCTCCCACACCTGCAGCGGCTGGTACTGCGGCTGCTTCATCAGCTCCGTCACCATGCGGCCGCGCTCGAGCTGCTTGCGGGTCGCTTCGTCGAGATCGCTCGCGAACTGCGCGAAGGCGGCGAGCTCTCGGTACTGGGCAAGCGAGAGGCGCACGCCGCCGCCGGTATCGCGGCGCTTCATCACTTTTGTCTGGGCTGCGCCGCCGACCCGCGACACCGAGATACCGGCGTTGATTGCCGGGCGGATGCCGGCGTTGAACAGGTCGGTCTCGAGGAAGATCTGCCCGTCGGTAATCGAGATCACGTTCGTCGGCACGAACGCGGTGACGTCGCCGGCCTGCGTTTCGATGATCGGCAGCGCCGTGAGGGACCCAGTCTTTCCTTTGACAGCGCCCTTGGTGAATTTCTCGACATATTGCGGGTTGACGCGCGCGGCGCGCTCCAGAAGGCGCGAGTGCAGATAGAACACGTCGCCGGGATAGGCTTCACGCCCGGGCGGGCGGCGCAGCAGCAGCGAGACCTGGCGGTATGCCCACGCCTGCTTCGTCAGGTCGTCATAGATGATCAGCGCGTCCTGCCCGCGGTCGCGGAAGTATTCGCCCATCGTGCAGCCGGAGTAAGGCGCGATGTACTGCATGGCCGCCGACTCGGAGGCGGAGGCTGCCACCACGATGGTGTACGCCATCGCGCCGTGCTCCTCGAGCTTGCGCACGACGTTGGCGATGGTGGAAGCCTTCTGGCCGATGGCGACGTAAACGCAGAAGAGATCCTTGCCCTTCTGGTTGATGATCGTGTCGACGGCGACCGCGGTCTTGCCGGTCTGGCGGTCGCCGATGATGAGCTCGCGCTGGCCGCGGCCAATCGGCACCATCGCGTCGATCGCCTTCAGGCCGGTCTGCACCGGCTGCGACACCGACTGGCGCGCGATCACGCCCGGCGCGACCTTCTCGATCACGTCGCTGAGCTTGGCGTTGACCGGGCCCTTGCCGTCGATGGGCTGGCCGAGCGAGTTGACCACGCGCCCGAGGAGCTCGGGACCGATGGGCACCGAAAGGATCTTGCCCGTCGTCTTGACCGTGTCGCCTTCGGTGATGTGCGTGTACTCGCCGAGAATCACGGCGCCGACGGAGTCGCGCTCGAGGTTCAGCGCCAGGCCGAACGTGTTCTTCGGGAATTCGAGCATCTCGCCCTGCATCACGTCGGACAAGCCGTGGATGCGGCAGATGCCATCCGTGACGGACACCACCGTGCCCTGGGTACGCATCTCCGCGCCGGCATCCAGGTTCTGGATGCGGCTCTTGATGAGCTCGGAGATCTCCGAAGGATTGAGTTGCATGACTGCTCCTTAAGCTTTCAATGCGGACTCGAGCGCGCCGAGCTGCGCACGCGCGGATCCGTCGATAATCTTGTCGCCGAGGACGATCTTCACACCGCCGATCAGCTCGCGATCCAGCGAGACGCGCGCATTGACCTTGCGGCCGGTCTTCTTCTCGAGCCGCTGCACGAGGTCGCGCAGCTGCGCTTCGCTGAGCTCGAAAGCGGAGAGGACTTCCGCCTGCACTACGCCTTCGCGTTCATTCTTGAGCGCCTCGAATTGCTGGCGGATTTCCGGCAGCAGCCGCAGGCGGTCGTTGTGCGCCAGGACGCGAACGAAGTTCTCGGCTTCGCCGGTCAGCTTGCCCGCCAGGACGGAAATGAACAGGCCGGCGATCTGCGCCTCGCTCAGGTTCGGGTCGCCGACGGCTGCGGCCACCCGGGCGTCCTGCGCGACCAGCGCCAGGTCCGCCAGCATGTCGGCCCAGCGCCCGAGCGCACCGCTATCGTCGGCGAGCCTGAAGGCCGCTTCGGCGTAGGGACGGGCTACGGTGCTCGGCTCGGCCATCTAGAGTTGCCGCTTGATGGATTCGAGCAGATCGCCGTGCGCGCGCGCATCGACTTCGCGGCGCAGGATCTTTTCGGCGCCGGCAACGGCCAGCGATGCGACCCGGTCGCGCAGCTGCTCACGGGCACGCGTCACTTCCTGCTCGATTTCCGCCTTGGCCGCGGCTTTCTCGCGATTGCCTTCTTCCTTGGCTGCTCCGCGCGCCTCATCGATCAGCTGTGCGGCCCGCTTCTCAGCCTGCGCGAGGATCTCGCTTGCGCGGCTGCGCGCTTCTTTCACCGCATCGTCGGCCTGGCGCGCGGAGAGCTCCAGCGAGCGGCGCCCCTGCTCTGCGGCCGCCAGCCCGTCGGCGATGGTCTTCTGGCGCGTCTCGATGGCGCGTAGCATGTGCGGCCACACGAACTTCACCGTGAACCAGATGAAGACCGTAAAGCTCACCGCTTGAGCGATGAGCGTCAGATTGAGGTTCATGCGACCTCTCCTGCGGCTCTAGCGAAACGCAGTAGCGAGCGGGTTGGCGAAGGCGAAGAACATGGCGATGCCCAGGCCGATAATGAACGACGCGTCGATCAGGCCGAGCAGCAGGAATACCTTGCCCTGCAGCGAGTTGGTGAGCTCAGGCTGGCGCGCGGCCGCCTCCAGGAACCGGCTGCACATGATGCCCACGCCGATGCATGCGCCGGCGGCGCCCAGGCCGATCATCAGACCGACCCCGATGCCGGTATAGGCCTGCACCATGGCGAGGAGTTGAAGTTTGTCCATCGAAGTATTCCCCTTTGTTGACGATTGTGGTGAATCAGTGGTGCTCGTGCGCCATCGAGATGTAGACGATGGTCAGCATCATGAAGATGTAGGCCTGCAGCAGGACGATCAGGATGTGGAAGATCGCCCAGAACACGCCGAGCAGGGCGCCGAAGAACGCGCCGGCCAGCCCGGTCGCGGCCCACATCCACAGCAGGAGGAACAGGATCTCGCCCGCGTACATGTTGCCGAACAGACGCAGCGAGTGCGAGAGCGTCTTCGACAGGTATTCGACCATCTGGAACAGGAAGTTGGCCGGGATGAGCAGCGGATGCGAGCCGAACGGCGCGAAGAACAGCTCGTGCAGCCAGCCGCCGATACCCTTCACCGATATGGCGAAGACGATGGTCAGCACGAGCACGGAGATGGAGAGCGCGAAAGTGGTGTTGACGTCGGCGGTCGGCACGTAGCGAAAGCCGTGCTCCGACACGTGATGGGTGAGCAGCCCGACGAGATCCGCCGGCAGGAAGTCCATCGCGTTCATCAGCACGACCCACACGAAAACCGTCAGCGCGAGGGGCGCGACGAAGCGGTGCCGATCGCCGTGGTGGAAGATGCCCTTCGCCTGCTCGTCGACGAAATCGAGCAGCAGCTCGACCGCCGCCTGGCGGCGCGTCGGCACGCCGGAAGTGGCGCCGCGCACCACCCACCAGATGAAGCCGACGCCGATGACGCCGAGCAGAAGCGAAACGACGATGGAGTCAAGGTTCAGCGCCCAGAATCCGCCATGTTCGTCGCCGAGCGGCTTGACGAAGAAGCTCAGGTGATGCTGGATGTAATCCGAGGGGGTGAGTTCGCTGCCGGCAGCCATTTATCGGACTAGTAGTCGCGCACAAAAAACGCCATGGCAAAAATCAGTATCGTCAGCGCGAAAGCCGCGATCAGGGCCCCCACGACTGCGTTGCTGTAGGTCATCAGGACGAGCCACAGCAGCAGGACCGCAAGGCCGACCTTGACCAGCTCGGCGCGCAACGCCCCCAACACGATTCCCCCCGCGGACTTCGCGCTGCCCAGCGAAGCGACCAGCGCCGAGGCGAGGCCGGCGATGATGCTGATCAAGCCGCCTGCAAGCGCCGATGCCGCTCCGTGCCTGCCGTAGATCAGCCCGGCGACCGCTGCAAGCACTGCCGTTGCCGCGAGCTGCCATCTCAGGACAGTGAGGACCGGCTTTGTGAGGTGGCGAAGCATGGCGTTCGAATTCCCCGCACCCCGCAAAGCCGCGGCAGTATAGCGCAACTGCATCACTTCAAGCGCTTCAGGAGCTGGTCGAGGTGGTCGAGGTTCGAGTAATGCACGACCAGCGTGCCGCGGCCTTTGCGCGTCGGATGGATCTGCACCGTGGTGCCCAGCCGCTCGGACAATTCCTCTTCGAGGCGGGCGAGATCGCGATCGGTTTTCTTCTTGCGCCGCTGCGCCGGGCCGCGCAGCGCGCCTTGCACCAGCGTCTCGGCCTCGCGCACGGAAAGTCCTTTTGCCGCCACGCGGTTCGCCAGCTCGACCTGCCGCGCGCCGTCGAGCGCGAGCAGCGCTCGGGCGTGCCCCATCTCGATTTGCCCGCGCATCAACATTTCCTGCACTGGCTTCGGCAGACGCAGCAGGCGCAGGAGATTGGTGGTGGCGCTGCGCGAGCGGCCGACCGCGTCCGCCGCCTGCTCGTGCGTCATCTTGAACTCGTCGATCAGGCGCTGCACCCCGGCCGCCTCTTCAATCGGGTTCAGGTCTTCGCGCTGGATGTTCTCGATGAGCGCCATGACCATTGCCGCCTCGTCCGGCACCTCGCGCACGATGGCAGGCACTTCGGCCAGGCCGGCCATTTGCGCGGCGCGCCAGCGGCGCTCGCCGGCAATCAGCTCGTAGCCGGAGTCGACGGGCCTCACGACGAGCGGTTGCAGAAGTCCCTGGCTGCGAATCGACTGCGCCAGCTCGGCGAGAGCCTGTTCATCCATGCGCGTCCGAGGCTGATACCGCCCCGGCCGGATTCGCGCCGTCTCGATGGTGCCCAGCGTCTCGCGCCGCGGCTCGTCTGCGCCGAGGAGCGCGTCCAGCCCGCGGCCCAGTCCCTTTGCCTTCACGCCGCGGCTCGCTCGAGGATTTCGTGCGCCAGCGCAACGTAGGCCTGCGCGCCTTTCGAACTGGCGTCCCACAGTACCGCCGGTACGCCGTAGCTCGGCGCTTCGGCCAGCCGCACGTTGCGCGGGACGAGTGTGCGGTACACCTTCTCGCCGAAGTGCGCCTCGAGTTGCTGCGACACCTGTTGCGAGAGCGTGTTGCGGGGGTCGTACATCGTGCGCAACAGGCCGGCGATCTCGAGATTTGGGTTGAGGTGCGCACGAACGCGCTTGATCGTGGCGACCAGATCGGACAAGCCCTCCAGCGCGTAGTACTCGCACTGCATCGGGATGAGAACGCGCTCCGCCGCGGTCAGCGCATTGACCGTAAGCAGGCTGAGAGAGGGAGGACAGTCGATGAGCACGAAATCGTACTCGTCCAGCACCCGCTCGAGCGCCGTTTTCAGGCGCATTTCCCGCCCCGGCAGTTCGACCAGCTCGACTTCCGCACCGGCGAGCTCGCGGTTCGCCGGCACCAGGTCGAAGCCCGCCCGTTCCACGCGAACGCGCGCAGCGGGGAGCTCGCACAAGCCGAGCAGCACGTGATAAACGGTGCGCGCGGCATTGCGCTTGTCGACGCCGCTTCCCATCGTGGCATTGCCCTGCGGATCGAGATCGACGAGCAGCACGCGACGCTCGGATTTGGCGAGCGCCGCGGCCAGATTCACGCTGGTCGTGGTCTTGCCGACGCCGCCCTTCTGATTGACGACCGCGAGGACGCGAGGCGCGCTCACGCTTGCAGCTCGCAGAGCACGAGATGTCTTTCGGCATCCATGAACGGGACATTCAGCCGCATCGTCTCTCGGCAACGCACATCGGCGGGCAGACGTCCGATTTCGGCGCGCGGGTCCTTCCCCTTCATGGCGGCGAAGATGCCGTTGGGCGCGAGTAGATGCCGGCAGCTGGCGATGAAATCCGCGAGCTCCGCGAACGCGCGGGAGATCACCAGGGCAAACGCCTTGGCGGGACGCCATGCTTCGACGCGGCCTTCGTGCACTTCGATATTGGCAATACCGAGCTCAATGGCGGCTTGGCGAAGGAATGCCGCCTTCTTTTCGTTCGATTCAACCAGCGAAATGTGCCATTGCGGCCGAGCTACAGCGAGCGGTATTCCCGGGAGCCCGGCCCCGGATCCCGCGTCGGCCACTCGAGCATCGACGTTGGCGAAAGGCAGATGCGGAACGACCGCCAGCGAGTCGAGCAGATGCTGGCTGACCATGGCGAGCGGGTCGCGGATCGCGGTGAGGTTGTAGGTGCGGTTCCATTTGCCGAGCAGCGCGAGATAGCTCAGCAGCGTTTCGCAAGCGCTCGCCGGCAACGCGAGAGCGAGCTCCTCTACGCCGCGCTCGAGCGCCAGGCGTGGCGTCATGCCGTTTTCTGCGACGGCGGAAATGCGCGCTTCAGGTGCACGAGCAGGAGCGATATTGCGGCTGGCGTGATCCCCGAAATGCGGGACGCCTGCCCGATGGTCTCCGGCTTGTAGCGGCTCAATTTCTGTTGCGCCTCGATCGACAGCCCGCGCACTTCCCGGTAATCCAGCTCCGGCGGCAGCGGCAGCGTTTCGAGCTCGCGCCGCCGCGCGATCTCGCGATGCTGGCGCTCGATGTACCCCTCGTACTTGACCTGGATCGCGACCTGCTCCGCGACTTCCGCTGGTGCAGGGCTCGTTACGGCCAAGCTAGCGTAAGTGACCTCCGGACGACGAAGCGCGTCTATAGCCCTTACCTTTTCATGAGAGCCAGTGCTTACAAACACCATAGAAAGCCGCGCGACTTCCTTGCCGATTGCGTCGCGCTTGCGATTGAATGCCTCCCATCGGCGGTCATCGACGAGCCCAAGCCGCCGGCCGGTCTCAGTCAGCCTCAGGTCGGCATTGTCTTCGCGCAACTGCAGACGGTACTCGGCCCGGCTTGTGAACATCCGGTACGGCTCGGAAACGCCGCGGGTCACGAGATCGTCCACCAGGACGCCGAGGTACGCCTCGTCCCGCGCGGGGTGCCAAGGTGCCTCTCCGTTGGCCTGGAGACCGGCGTTCAGGCCGGCGAGAAGTCCTTGCGCGGCGGCTTCTTCGTAGCCCGTCGTCCCGTTGATTTGACCGGCGAAAAACAGCCCTCGGAGCGACTTCGTTTCCAGCGATGCGCGCAGATTGCGCGGGTCGAAGAAGTCGTATTCGATGGCGTAGCCGGGGCGGACCAGGTGCGCATGCTCGAGTCCGCGGATCGAGTGCACCAGCTCGAGCTGCACGTCGAAAGGCAAGCTGGTCGAGATTCCATTCGGGTAGAGCTCGTTGGTCGTGAGGCTCTCGGGCTCGATGAAAATCTGATGACTCGCCTTGCCGGCAAAGCGATGAATCTTGTCTTCGATCGAAGGGCAGTAACGCGGGCCGACGCCTTGGATCACCCCCGTGAACATCGGTGAGCGGTCGAGGCCCGCCCGGATGATCTCGTGCGTACGTTCATTCGTGTGCGTGATCCAGCATGGACGCTGCTCGGGGTGCATCGAGCGATCCCCAAGGAAAGAGAAGACCGGCTCGGGCGAATCTCCGGGCTGAATGTCCATCACGCTGAGGTCGACCGTGCGCGCATCTAGCCGCGGAGGCGTTCCCGTCTTGAGCCGGCCAGCGGGCAGCCTGAGTTCGCGCAGACGCGCCGCCAGCGTAGTCGCGGCGGGGTCGCCAGCGCGACCGGCGGTGTGGCTCTCCAAGCCGACGTGCACCAGACCACCTAGAAAGGTACCCGCGGTGAGCACGACGGTCTTGCCGAGAAACCGCACGCCGAGCTGGGTCACGACGCCAAACACGCGCTCGCCGGAAACAAGCACGTCATCGACTGCCTGCTGGACGATGAGGAGATTCGGCTGGTTCTCCAACCGACGACGGATCGCTTGCCGGTAAAGCGCGCGATCGGCCTGCGCCCGGGTCGCTCGTACCGCAGGGCCCTTCGATGCGTTGAGGGTGCGGAATTGGATGCCGGCTTCGTCGGTCGCCAGCGCCATCGCCCCGCCCAAGGCGTCCACCTCCTTCACGAGATGGCCTTTCCCGATCCCGCCGATCGACGGATTGCAGGACATCTGCCCGAGCGTTTCGACGCTATGGGTAAGCAACAGCGTGCTTAGGCCCATGCGCGCCGATGCGAGCGCGGCCTCTGTGCCAGCATGGCCGCCGCCGACGACAATGACGTCGAATTCCGAAGCAAACCTCATGGGAGGCGGCATTCTACGCGAGCGGCTTCTGAAGCCGACAGTTCGTTGTAGGTTTCACGTGGAACATCACCATTTGCTGCGCTGCACCAAAGCATGACCGTAACGCTCGCGCCTTACGTGCAGCTGCTATCCGATCGCCACATTCGTTATCTATTCGCGGCCTCGCTCATCGGGCGATTGCCGATTGGCATGACGGGCTTGGCGGTGCTCTTGCTCGTGCAGGGCCCGAGCGATTCCTTCGCCGCCGGCGGGGCCGCGACCGGCTCCTATGTCGCCGGACTCGCCGGCGTCGCGCCCGCCATCGGCCGGATCATTGACCGCCATGGCCCTCGTCTTCCGCTTGTGGTGTGCGCTTTATTGTTTCCCACATCACTCGCGGCCCTCGTGGTGGCCGTGGCGCAGGCGATGTCTCAGCCCGTGATCATGACGTGCGCCTTTGCCGGCGGCGCCAGCTTTCCCCCGATCACGGTCTGCATGCGCACTTACCTTCGTCAGCGCATCGGCGATGAAGCGCGGCTTGCGACCGCCTACTCCGTCGATTCCATCCTCATCGAACTCGTATTCATCGTCGGGCCTTTGCTCGTCGCCCTGCTGTTTGCACTATCAGGCGCTGATATGGCCGTCTGGTTCGCGGGCGCAAGCGGTCTCATCGGGGCACTGCTATTTTGGCGTTCGCCGGCATTGGCCGCCTGGCGCATCGAACCGCGGCGCGACACAACGCTCCTTGGCCCGCTCGGAGAAAAGCGGTTCGTCGCTTTAATGGGGATCGTCGCCTGCTATGCCATCGCGTTTGGACTTTCCGAGATCGGCGTAGCGGCATACGCTGCGGAGGGCGGCATCAAAGCGCTTGCCGGATTGTTTCTCGGCCTCATGAGCGCGGGAAGCGCGAGCGGCGGCCTCCTCTATGGCAGCCGCGGGTGGCACGCCCCTCTGCTACGGCAGTTTGGGCTGATGCTCGCGCTGATGGGCGCTGGGCTCGCGCTGCTGGGCGCGCCATGGTCCAGCATCGGCTTTTCGGCTTTGTGCGTGCTCGCCGGCGTCGTCATGGCGCCGGCATTGATCATTCAATCGATGCTTGTCGCCAAGATGGCGAATGCCGCTCACACGACAGAAGCGTTCACTTGGTCAACGACCGCCTTGCTTGCGGGCGTTGGCGTAGGAATGGCCTGCGGCGGCATGCTGATCGAATGGCGGAGCTCAAGCGCCGCCTTCTATGTCGCCGGAATGGCAGCGGCGACGGCAGCGCTTTTCGCTTTCGCGCTCGACCGACGCTAGGCCGCGAGGCTGTCGTGCATGCGGCCGCGCTTCGCGTCGAGGGCCGCAGGCAAATGCGCGCCGAGCTTTTCGAACAGCTCGTCATGCGCCTTCAGCTCATCGTGCCAAGCGGCGCTATCGATGCGCGTCAACTCCGCGTACTGCGCAGCGGACAGCGTCAATCCTCTCCAGTTGAGGTCCTCGAAGCGCGGCATGATGCCGAGCGGCGTTTCGACGCCTTGCGCCTTTCCCTGGCAGCGCTCGACTACCCACTGCAGGACGCGCATGTTCTCGCCGAAGCCGGGCCAGATGAACTTGCCGTGCGCGTCGCGACGGAACCAGTTGACGCGGAAGATGCGCGGCGGATGCTTGACCGCGCCACCCATTTTCAGCCAGTGCTGGAAGTAGTCGCCCATGTTGTAGCCGCAGAACGCGATCATCGCCATCGGATCGCGGCGCACGACGCCGACTTTGCCGGTGATCGCGGCGGTGGTTTCCGAGCCAAGCGTCGCAGCCATGTACACGCCCTCTTCCCAGCTCGGCGCCTCGACGACGAGCGGCACCGTGGAAGAGCGCCGTCCGCCGAACAGAAACGCCGCGATGGGAACGCCCTGCGGATCCTGCCACTTCTCATCCATGGACGGGCAGTGGGTCGCGGCGACGGTGAAGCGAGCGTTCGGGTGCGCGGCGAGGCGGCCTTGCTTGCCGTCTTCCGGCGTCCAGGGATTGCCCCGCCAGTCAGTAAGTTTTGCCGGCGGCTGATCCGTCATGCCTTCCCACCAGACATCACCTTCCGGCGTCATGGCGACGTTTGTGAAGATGACGTCTTCACGCAGCATCTTCATCGCGTTGGGATTCGTCTGCTCGGAGGTGCCCGGCGCGACGCCGAAGAGCCCGTACTCCGGATTGATGGCGTAGAAGCGCCCGTCGGCGCCGGGCTTGATCCACGCGATATCTTCGCCGATCGTGGTCACCTTCCAGCCGTTGAGGGCCGCGGGCGGAATCAGCATCGCCAAGTTCGTCTTGCCGCACGCCGAGGGAAACGCCGCGGCGATATAGCTCTTTTCCCCCGAGGGCGCCTGCAGGCCAAGGATAAGCATGTGCTCGGCCAGCCAGCCTTCGTCGTGCGCCATCACCGAAGCGATACGTAACGCCAGGCATTTCTTGCCGAGCAGCGCATTGCCGCCATAGCCCGAGCCATACGACCAGATCTCCCGCGTCTCCGGGAAGTGCACGATCCATTTTTCCTGTTCGTTGCAGGGCCAGGCGACGTCTTTCTGTCCCTGCGCGAGCGGCGCACCGACGGAATGGATGCAGGGCACGAACTTTCCGCCGTCGCCCAGCCAGTCGACGACCGGACGGCCCATCCGGGTCATGATGCGCATGCTCACGGCGACGTATGCCGAATCGGTGATCTCGACACCGATCTGAGCGATGTGCGAGCCGATCGGCCCCATGGAGAACGGCACCACATACATCGTGCGGCCACGCATGCAGCCGTCGAAAAGCCGGTCGAGCGTGCGTCGCATCTCGCCCGGATCGACCCAATTATTTGTGGGGCCCGCATCCTCTTTGGATTTGCTGCAGATGAAGGTGCGGTCTTCCATGCGAGCCACGTCGCTTGGATGCGAGCGCGCGAGAAACGAATGGGGACGCAGCTTTTCGTTCAGGCGAACGAAGGTCCCGTTCGCGACCAGCTCTTCGCACAGCCGGTCGTATTCACCTTGCGAACCGTCGCACCAGACGACCTGGCTCGGCTTGGCGAGGCTCGCGATCTGCGAAACCCACTCGCGCAGACCGCGATGGCGCACCCATTCGGGCGCAGGAAACTGGCCGCTCGGCCCTGTTGCACGGGCATTCATCTACGCTGACTCCAAAAAGGCAAAGGCCCAGCGAGGCTGGGCCGGCGGGATCGGAAAAGTTCGGACGGCGATTCTAGCACCGGTGGCTCGGCGACCGGTCTGAGCGCCCCACCGCCGTTTGGATAATTCCTTGACGCTCAATTACTTAGGGGCGGCAAGGTTCACTTGCCGATACAAAAGCGGCTGAAGATTTCGCCCAGCAGATCGTCGGACGTGAACGCCCCCGTAATGCCGGCTAGCGCGTCGTGCGCAAGCCGCAATTCCTCGGCAAAAAGCTCCCAACGGTCGCTTTCCCCGGCCGCCGCGGCAAGGTGGGATGCGGCGATGTTCAGTGCGCGCAGATGTCGCTCGCGCGCGAGAAACGCGGATTCTCCGCTCATCGACCAGCCGGCTTTTTCGAGAATCGCCTTGCGCATCTCGTCGAGCCCGTCCCCCGTACGCGCCGACACTGCGAGCGCGCCCGCGGGGACGCGAAAGCCCGGATACAGGTCGACTTTGTTGTAGACATCGAGGCGCGCGGCGCCGCACGCGGGCAGATCCGGGATTGCTTCATCGCTGCCAGCCTCGTGCACGGCGATGACAAGGTCCGCGCGCTCCAGTTCGTGCCGGGTGCGCGCGATGCCGAGCCGCTCGAGCTCGTCACTCGAGGGCCGAAGCCCGGCCGTATCGACCACCACCAGCGCGAGGCCGTCCATTTCGATCGGCTCTCGCAATGCGTCGCGCGTGGTGCCCGCGATCGGCGTCACGATCGCCCGCTCTTCACCGGCCAGTCGATTGAGCAGGCTCGACTTGCCGACGTTCGGTCTGCCGGCCAGAACAACGTGCAGGCCGCTGCGCAGAAGGCTGCCTCGCCGGCTTCTCATCAGGACGGCCTCCAGTGCTTCCCGCACGGCGGCCAGTCGCCGGGTCGCGTCCCCCCGATGCAGCGAATCGATTTCGTCCTCGGGGAAATCGAGCTGCGCTTCCGTAAGGGCGCGTAGCTCGACCAACTGCTCGAGCACAGCTTGAATGGCGGCCGAGAACTCGCCACTGAGGGAACGTAACGCACTGCGCGCCGCTTCGCGTGTGGAAGCATCGATGAGATCGGCTACCGCCTCCGCTTGTGCGAGGTCGAGTCGGCCATCCAGGAAAGCGCGCCGCGTGAACTCACCCGGCTCGGCAAGGCGGGCGCCGGCGTCCAGACATGCGCGCAGCAACTCGCGCATGACCACCGGGCCGCCGTGGCCATGAAGCTCCAGGACATCTTCGCCGGTGTAGGAGTGAGGAGATTCGAAAAAGAGCGCCAGCCCCTCGTCCACCGGCTCGCCTTTGCGATCCCTGAAGCGAGCCAACGTGGCGACGCGAGGCTTGGGCACGACACCGACCACGGTGCTGGCGATCGTTGTTGCGGCGGGGCCCGAGACTCGCACGATGCCGATGCCGCCTCGACCGGCCGGCGTAGCAATGGCGGCGATCGTGTCGCGGGCTACTTCACCGTCGCGCATGGGCAGGCTTGTCGCGATCGAACATGCGCTGGATCTGCCACTGTTGCAGGATGGATAGGATGTTGTTGACGAGCCAGTACAGCACCAGTCCGGCCGGGAAGAAGAAGAAGAAGATGCTGAACACGAAGGGCATGAACTGCATCACCTTCGCCTGAACCGGATCCGGCGGGGTCGGGTTCATGCGCGTTTGCAGCACCATCGTCACGGTCATCAGGATAGGCAGAACGAAATACGGGTCGAGCGCCGACAGGTCGTTGATCCAGAGCATGAACGGCGCGTGGCGCAACTCGATGGCCGCAAGAAGCACCCAATAGAGCGCAATGAATACCGGAATCTGAACCAGGATCGGAAAGCAACCGCCGAGCGGGTTGATCTTCTCGGTCTTGTAGAGCTCCATCATCGCCTGATTCATCTTCTGCCGATCGTTGCCGTACATCTCGCGGATCTTGGTCAGCCGCGGCGTGACCAGCTTCATCTTGGCCATCGAGCGATAGCTCGTCGCGGACAGCGGGAAGAAGACCAGTTTGATGAGCACGGTGAGAAGGATGATCGCTACGCCCCAATTGCCGGTCAGCGCGTGCAGCTTCTCGAGTAGCCAGAAAAGCGGCCAGGCGATGATGGCGAGCCAGCCGTAGTCGACGACCAGATCGAGGCCCGGCGCCGCCGCCTCGAGCCGGCGCTTTTCCTGCGGCCCGGCATACAAGGGGACCTCGACCTTGGCGCTCGCGCCGGGCGCCAGGTTCAACGGCAACAGAATGCGACCAGCGTAGGAGCCGTCCTGGCGCTTCTCGGTCACGTAGTCGCGCTCGAGCGCCGGGGGTCCTAGCCAGGCCGCGACGAAGTAGTGCTGCACGACCGCGAGCCAGCCGTCTTTCGCATGCTTGACGTGATCGCCCTTGCCCTTATCGAGGTCGCTCGGCGCGACCTTCTGGAACTTGTGCTCGTCGGTATAGACCGCAAATCCCATGAAGCTTTGTGCGCCGAAGGACGAGGCGACGGAATTCTGTTGCCCTTCCGGCTTGCCGTCGTGCGTCAGCTGGAAATACGCAAAGGCATTCGCCGAACCGGTGCCGGTATTGGTGACGCGCAAGGCCACGTCGATCACGTAGCTGTCGCGCCGGAAGGTGTACAGCTTTTCCACTTCGACCCCGTCGCGGCCGGTCGCCCGAAGGATCACCTGCAGGGAATCGGTACCGGGTGCGAGCGACCGTGGGCCGGGATCGACCCGCCACAAGGTGCGGTGGTTCGGTCCGCCCTCGCCGGTAAGCCCGCTTTGCGCCTCGTAGTGATGGGCCGGCCCGAGCAGAACCAGGTTCGCGCTCGGATCAGTAGCGTCCTTGTGGCGCAGCAACTCCAGGCGCTTGAGCGAGCCGCCCAGCGTGTCGATTTCGGCGATGACGAGATCCGTGGTGACGCGGACCGTTTCGCCTTTCAAGTTCGCTGGCGCGCCGCTGGGCTCGACCGCTGCCGTCGTCGCCGGCTTGCTCGCCGCCGCAGGAGCGGCGGGTTGCGCGGCCGGTTGCGCCGCTTGAACCGGCGTTGCGGCGGGCTTCGGCCGATGCTCGCGTTCCCACGCCTCCCACAGCATGAGAACCGAGAAGCCGAAGATAAAAAGCAGAATGAGGCGTTGCGTGTCCATCATCGCATCACGGCACCGGATCGCAGCCGCCGGGATGCCATGGCCCGCAGCGGCAAATGCGCTTGGCGAGCAGCCAGCCGCCGCGCCACGCGCCGTGCCGCTCGATCGCCTCCTCGGCGTACTGCGAACACGTCGGGTAGAACCGGCAGCTCGCCGGCAGCATGGGACTTATGAAATACCGGTAACCGCGCACGCTGCGGCGGAGCGCGCCGGCGATCAGGACGTCAAGCGGCAAAGCAATCCCCGGATTCGTCCGACCGTTCCGGCCGACGTGTGCCCGCCGTACGGCGGACGCACGAGCAGGTCGATGGGGCCCAGTTTTTCTTGTTCCAGCCGGAAGGCTTCACGAATGCATCTCTTGATGCGGTTACGGTCCACGGCAGCAGCCGCGTGTCGGCGCGTCACCAGAAGGCCGAGTCGCGATACGCCGGTCTCGCGACGTCGGAAAAAAAAAGTGTAGCCCTCGATGCTGCGACGTTCGCCTTCGCGCAAGAGCCGCTCGAACTGTGCCTTGCGCCGCAGCCGGCGCGCCCCATCAAGGCCGAAACGCTTCTTCGCCGCGGGGACCGGAACTACAGCGCCAGCCGTCGACGACCGCGTGCGCGCCGGTTGCGCAACACCGCGCGTCCGCCCTGGGTGCGACTGCGCACGAGAAATCCGTGGCGGCGTGCGCGCCGGGTCTTGGACGGCTGGTAGGTGCGCTTCATGATTGATCCGATTTCGAAAAGGGCGGTATTAGAGCGTGCGCCAGAACGCGTTGTCAAATCGAAAACAGGCGCGCTCAACGCTGTGGATAACCCGGAACGAAGAAGGTAAAATTTCGACTCGTTTTAGGCCAACTAAAAGATGCAAAACCTCTGGGACGCCTGCCTGCGTCGTCTTGAGCAGGAGCTGCCCGCGCAACAGTTCAATACCTGGATCCGGCCTTTGGCGCCCGAGTTGGGCGCGCCCAGCGATACCCTGACCCTCGCCGCCCCGAACCGCTTCGTGCTGGAGTTGGTGCGCGAGCGCTTTGCGTCGCGCATTGAACGGCTGGCGGCCGAAGCGAGCGGAAGGGAGCTCGGCCTGCGCCTGGTGCTTGCGCGCGGCGCGGAAGCGCCGGCGCGGCCTATGGTACCAGCCGCCCGTCCTGCCGAGCCCGTCGTCCAGGAACGCTCGAGACTCAATCGCGCCTTCTCCTTCGACAGCTTCGTCACCGGGAAAGCCAATCAGCTGGCGCGCGCGGCCGCGATCCAGGTCGCCGAGAACCCCGGCATCTCGTACAACCCGCTCTTCGTCTATGGCGGCGTCGGCCTCGGCAAGACGCATCTCGTGCAGGCGATCGGCAATCAGGTCGCCGACCGGCGCCCGCAAGCGCGCATCCGCTACATCCACGCCGAGCAATACGTCACCGACGTGGTGCGCGCTTATCAGCAGAAGTCGTTTGACGAATTCAAGCGCTATTACCACTCGCTCGACCTTCTGCTGATCGACGATATCCAGTTTTTTTCGAACAAGGGGCGCACGCAGGAAGAGTTCTTCTACGCCTTCAACGCGCTCGTCGAGGCGCACAAGCAGATCGTGATCACCTGCGACACCTACCCGAAGGAGATCGCGGGCATGGAAGAGCGCCTGATCTCGCGCTTCGGATGGGGCCTGACCGTCGCCATCGAGCCGCCGGAGCTGGAGATGCGCGTGGCGATCGTGCTGAAGAAGGCCGAAGCCGAGGCGGTCGCGGTTTCTGAAGAAATCGCCTTTTTCATCGCCAAGCACATCCGCTCCAACGTGCGTGAGCTGGAAGGCGCGCTAAAGAAGGTCCTTGCCTTCGCCCGATTCACGGGACGCGAGCTGTCGCTCGAGCTCGCGAAGGAAGCCTTGCGCGACATCCTGAATCTCAACAGCCGTCAAGTTAGCGTCGAGGGTATCCAAAAGACGGTCGCCGAGTACTTCAAGATCAAGATCTCCGACATGCACTCGAAGAAGCGCAGCCGCAACGTGGCGCGTCCCCGGCAGGTCGCCATGGCGCTCGCGAAGGACCTGACGCAGATGAGCCTGCCGGAAATCGGCGAGGCCTTTGGGAATCGCGACCATACGACCGTGCTGCATGCCTGCCGCACGATCGCAAGCCTGCGCACCCGGGACAGCTCCCTAAACCGCGACTATCTCGTCCTTGAGCAGGTACTCAAAGGTTGATGAATCGGAACAAGCTGTGTGCGGCTCGCGCGCAATTTGTGAATAACTCCTGGTCGCGTGCGCCGGCGCGGAATTGTCCACATCGCTTCAAGCTCCATCCACAGCTTTCCCGGCGTGCCGTGCCGTTGGCAATGCCCGGGCGGCAAAGGGATTTTTTCCGTTATCCCCGTATCGCATGCGCTCTATTAGTTACTACTAATTAGGTAAATAAAGAATGATCAAAGCAAAGCGAGACGAGTTGCTGGCACCGTTGGCGGCAGTCAGCGGCATCATCGAACGTCGCCACACGCTGCCGATCCTTTCGAACGTGCTGATCGACGGCTCCGGGGAGGGACTGTCGTTTCTCGCCACGGACATCGAGATCCAGATTACCGCGCGCAGCGCTGTCGCAGCGGAGAAAGGGGCGCGCACGCTGACCGTCGGCGCGCGGAAGCTGCTCGACATCCTGAGAGCGCTGCCGGAGCAGGCGGAGGTGAGCTTGCAGCCGCAGGACAAGCGCCTGGTCGTTCGGGCCGGCAGCAGCCGCTTCAGCCTGCAAACGCTGCCGGCGGAGGACTTTCCGCGCCTGGCAAAGGCCGCCGGCGAAGTCGCTCGCTTCGCGATGCCGCAGAAAGCGCTGCGGCGCCTGCTGGGACTGGTGCAGTACGCGATGGCGCAGCAGGACATCCGCTATTACTTGAACGGCCTCCTCATGGTGGTCGAGGGCGGCGAGCTCAAGCTCGTGGCGACGGACGGCCATCGTCTCGCCTTCGCGTCCCTGCCGCTCGACGCGGCGCTGCCGCGGCAGGAAGCCATCGTGCCTCGCAAGACGGTGCTGGAGCTGACGAAATTGCTGGGGGATACCGACGAGGAAGTGGGTATCGAGCTGTCGACCAACCAGGCCGCCTTCAGCTTCGCGTCGATCGAGCTGGTTTCCAAGCTGATCGACGGCAAGTTTCCGGATTACACGCGGGTGATTCCGACGCAGCACAAGAACAAGCTGCATGTCGAACGTGAGCCGCTCAGGCAGGCGTTGCAGCGTGCGGCCATTCTCTCGAACGAGAAGTTTCGCGGCGTGCGCTGGGTCCTTACCGATGGCAGCCTCAAGATCGTGTCGTCCAACGCGGACCAGGAAGAAGCGCAGGAAGAGCTGCAGGTACGCTACGCGGGCGACGCCCTCGACATCGGCTTCAACGTCAATTACCTGCTCGACGTACTCAACAACGTGGCGGGCAACGAGCTGGAGTGCGCCTTCGGCGACTCGTCGTCGAGCGCGCTGATCAGCTATGCGACCGAAAAGGGCTTCAAGTACGTCGTGATGCCCATGAGGATCTGAAATTGGCGGCAAATCCCAACGACTACGGCTCGGACGCGATCAAGATCCTGAAGGGGCTGGAGGCCGTGCGCAAACGGCCCGGCATGTACATCGGCGATACCTCCGACGGCACCGGCCTGCATCACATGGTGTTCGAGGTCGTCGACAACTCGGTCGACGAAGCGCTGGCGGGTTTCTGCGACGAGATCGTGGTGACGATCCACACCGACAACTCGATCTCGGTGCTCGATAACGGCCGCGGCATCCCGACCGGCATCAAGGCCGACGACGAGATGCAGCGCTCCGCCGCCGAGATCGTGATGACCGAGCTGCACGCCGGCGGCAAGTTCGATTCCAACACGTACAAGGTCTCCGGCGGCCTGCACGGCGTCGGCGTCTCGGTGGTCAATGCGCTCTCGGAATGGCTCAGGCTGACGGTCTGGCGCGAGGGCCGCGTGCACCAGATGGAGTTCCGCGGCGGCGAGGCCGTGGCACCGATCAAGGAGACGGGCACCACCGAGCGGCGGGGCACCGAGGTGCATTTCCTCGCCTCGCGAGAGATCTTCGGCACGGTGGATTACCACTACGACATCCTTGCGCGCCGCCTGCGCGAGCTGTCGTTCCTGAATAACGGCGTTCGCATCATGCTGGTCGACCAGCGCACCGGCAAGGAAGAGAATTTTGCGTTCTCCGGCGGCGTCAAGGGCTTCGTCGAGTACATGAACCGGGCAAAGAATGTCCTGCACCCGAACGTCTTTCTCGGGCACGGCGTCAAGGAAGGCATCAGCGTCGAAGTCGCCATGCAATGGAATGATTCCTACCAGGAATCGGTGCTGTGCTTCACCAACAACATCCCGCAAAAGGACGGCGGCACGCACTTGACCGGTTTGCGCGCGGCGATGACACGCGTGCTCAACAAGTACATCGAAGAAGTCGAGCTCGCGAAGAAGCACAAGGTGGAGACGACCGGCGACGACATGCGCGAGGGCCTCGCCTGCGTGCTCTCCGTTAAGGTGCCCGAGCCAAAGTTCTCTTCCCAGACCAAAGAGAAGCTCGTTTCTTCGGAAGTCCGCCCCGTCGTCGAGGAAATTGTCGCCGAGCGCCTGCGCGAATATCTCGCCGAGCGACCCGCCGATGCGCGGCTCATCACGTCGAAGATCGTCGAAGCCGCGCGTGCCCGCGAGGCAGCGCGCCGCGCGCGGGAGATGACGCGCCGCAAGGGCGTGCTCGACGGCATGGGGCTGCCGGGCAAGCTGGCCGACTGCCAGGAGCGCGATCCGGCGCTCTGCGAGCTCTACCTGGTCGAGGGCGACTCGG
Source organism: Burkholderiales bacterium (assembly GCA_036524215.1). GTDB lineage: Bacteria > Pseudomonadota > Gammaproteobacteria > Burkholderiales > SG8-39 > SCGC-AG-212-J23. The sequence goes on along the minus strand of DATDCR010000295.1, from coordinate 22,554 downwards.
CCGGCGGCTCCGCCAAGCAGGGGCGCGATCGCAAGTTCCAGGCGATCCTGCCCCTGAAAGGCAAGATCCTCAATGTCGAGCGGGCGCGTTTCGACAAGCTGCTCTCATCGGTCGAGATCGCCACGCTCATCACCGCGCTCGGCTGCGGCATCGGCAAGGAGGAATACAACGCCGACAAGCTGCGCTATCACCGCATCATCATCATGACGGACGCCGATGTCGACGGCTCGCACATCCGCACGCTGCTGCTCACGTTCTTCTATCGGCAGATGCCGGAGCTGGTCGAGCGTGGCCACATCTACATCGCCCAGCCGCCGCTCTACAAAGCCAAGCTCGGCAAGGAAGAGCGCTATCTCAAGGACGAGCACGAGCTCAACGAGTTCATGCTGAAGCAGGCGCTGGTCGACGCCGCCCTGTACCCCCGCGCCGGTGCTGAGCCGATCGGCGGCGCCGCGCTCGCCGAGCTCGCCAAGTCGTATCTGCTCGCCGAGGCGGTGATCGAGCGGGCGTCGAGGCTGATCGATCGCGAGGCGCTGCAGGCGCTGCGGCGCGGCGTGCAGATCGATCTGACGCGGCGCGAGACCGCGGAGGCCTCCGCGGAGGCGCTTGAAGCGGCGATCGGTGGCGAGGGCATCGCCGTGGCGCCGCATTTCGACCAGAAGACCGACCGCTATCAGATTCGCATCGAACGCACCCGGCACGGCAACGTGCGCATGAGCACCATCGACACGGAATTCGTGCATTCCGGCGACTACGCCCAGATTCGACAAACGGCGCAGATGCTGGCCGGATTGACCGGCGAGGGCGCCTACGTGCAGCGCGGCGAGAAGAAGCAGCCGGTGCGCTACTTCAGCGACGCGATGCGCTGGCTGCTCGGCGAGGTGGAGAAGTCCATGAACCTGCAGCGCTACAAGGGCCTCGGCGAGATGAACCCCGAGCAGCTGTGGGAGACGACGATGAACGTCACGGCACGCCGCCTCCTGAGGGTGCAGATCGAGGACGGCATTGCCGCCGACGAAATCTTCACCAAGCTGATGGGCGATGAAGTCGAGCCGCGCCGCGCCTTCATCGAGTCGAACGCGCTCGGCGTGCGAAACCTCGATATCTAGGCGGCGCGCCGCTTCTTCTTCGCGTCTTCGGGCTTTTCTTTCGGCGCGCGGGCCTGGAATTCGAAGCCGATCTTGCCGCCTGGCGTCTTAACCAGGAAGGCCTTGAAGCGGCGGCCTTTCTTCGAGACGAAGGCGGTCAAGAGGTCGGTGCGGCCGGTGGCCAGCAACTTCTTCATCTGCTCTCGTTCGACCGGCTGCTGCAGGATGATGCGGCCCGAACGGAAGTCGCAGCTGCGCTTGGCACCGAATGCTTTCTCGCAGGTGTAGGTCACGCCGTGCTCGTAGACATTCGCGCCGCATTTCGGGCATGCGCCGAGCGGCTCTTGAGCGCTGAAATCCGGCGCCTCTTCGCCCTCGCCGCCCGCTTGCCCGAAGTCGAATTCCGGCCGTAGCTCGTCGGTCAAGCGCACCAGGGCGGCGAACGGCCGTCCTTGCTTGCTGCGGAAGCCGGTGACCGGCCCGACCACGCGCTTGGTCAGAAGCTCCGCCACTTCTTCGGTCGACCACTCTCGGCCCGACGTAACCTTCCAGATGGAGAAGTCGCACTTCTGGCACTGGAACTTGCGGTAATTCTCCTGCACGACGCCGCCGCATTTCGGGCAGGGCGCCGGTACGGTGGCATAAACGACGTCGGGAATCTCGCCGTCCTTGATGATGGCGACCATCTTGCGCACGAGCTCGGCAATCTGTTTCATGAACTCGTCGCGCGTCAGCTTGCCCGCCTCGATGAGCTTCAGCTTGTACTCCCACTCCCCGGTGAGCTCCGGCGAAGCGAGCTCGACGAGGTGCAGCATGTGCAGCGCAAAGAGAAGCGAAAACGCCTTCGGCGTCGGCACCAGCTCGCGACCTTCCCGGTTGACGTACTCCTCCCGGATCAGGCCCTCGATGATCGCCGCCCGCGTCGCGGGCGTGCCAAGGCCCTTGGCCTCCATCGCCTCGCGCAGCTCGTCATCTTCGACGAACTTACCGGCGCCTTCCATGGCCGAGAGCAGCGTCGCCTCCGTATAGCGCGGCGGCGGCTTCGTCTGGGTGGCGCGTTCGTTGACCTCGAGGATGGACACTTTCTCGTTCGGTTTGATCGCTGGAAGGCTGTCTCCCGCTTCGCCCGCGGCGCGGCCGTACACCGCCAGCCAGCCAGGGGTCTGCAATACGCGGCCTTCCGTCTTGAACTGATGCTCGTCCACGCGCGTGATGCGCGTCGTCTGCAGGTATTCCGCCGCCGGGTAAAACACCGCGAGGAACCGCCGCACCACCATGTCATAGAGCTTTTGCTCGGCCTCGTTCAGATGCTTCGGCGTCTGCAAGGTCGGAATGATGGCGAAGTGGTCCGAGATCTTGCTGTTGTCGAAGATCCGCTTGTTCGCTTTTGCCCAGCCTTGCTTCAGCACCTGACGGGCATGGCTGGCGAAAGCATCGGTCTCCCCGAGGGCCTTCAGCGTGTCCTTCACCGTCGACAGGTAATCCTCGGGCAGCGCGCGTGAATCGGTCCGTGGGTAGGTGAGAACCTTGTGTTTCTCGTAAAGTGCCTGCGCAAGCGAAAGCGTCATGCGCGCCGGAAAGCCAAAGCGGCCGTTCGCCTCCCGCTGGAGGCTTGTGAGATCGAAGAGCAATGGCGAAAGCTGCGTGGAGGGCTTGCTCTCCTCGGACGCGACCCCTTTCTTGCCGCGGCATGCCTTGACGATCGCCGCGGCCTGCTTCTCGCTCCACAAGCGTTCCGGTTTGCGCTCGCCATCGTCGTCCTTCTTGAAGGCCGGATCGAACCAGCGCCCCACGTACTCGCCGCCCTGGGCGGCGAAACGCGCCTCGACTTCCCAATAGTCTCGTGGCGTGAAAGCGCGGATCTTGTCTTCGCGCTCGACCAGGATTGCGAGCGTCGGCGTCTGTACCCGGCCGACGGTCGTTAAATAGAAGCCTCCCTCTTTGGAGTTGAACGCGGTCATGGCGCGGGTGCCATTGATGCCGACCAGCCAGTCAGCTTCCGAGCGGCTCTTTGCCGCATCGGCGAGCGGAAGCAAGTCCTTGTCGGGGCGCAACCTGGAAAAGCCGTCGCGAATGGACTGCGGCGTCATGGACTGAAGCCACAGGCGTTCGATCGGCTTCTTCACGCGGGCGTGCTGCACGATGGAGCGGAAGATCAGCTCGCCTTCGCGTCCCGCGTCGCAAGCGTTGATCAGCGCCGTGACATCTTTGCGCTTCATCAAGCGCAGGAGCAGGTTCAGGCGCTGCTCGCTCTTTTCGAGCGGCGCCAGATCGAAGCGCGGCGGCAGCACGGGCAAATGCTTGAAGGACCATTTTCCGCGCTTTACCTCGTACTCGTCGGGCACCGTGAGCTCCAGCAGATGACCGACGGCGGAGGAAAGCACGTAGCCGTCGCTTTCGTAATAGTCGCCCTTGCGCGCGAAGCCGCCCAGGGAGCGCGCAATGTCGGCTGCCACCGACGGTTTCTCTGCGATGATGAGTTTTTTGGTCATGCCGGGACGAAAGGCCGCCGATGATAAGTGCAAAGGTGCCGGCGGTTCAACCAGCCCGGCGGGCATCGGGCTTGCTACGCGCGCATGCGCGCGCGCACGGACGCGATCAGTTCGGCAAGCGAGAGTTCGGCGCGGTGAAAAGATCTTCGGCGAGCAGCCGGCTCGTCGGCGTCTGCTGATTCCAGAGAACGATCAGGACAATCAGCTTGAGCTGGTCGAGCGACAGGGTATGCCCGGACGCGGCCAGCGAGCGCTCGAGCACGACCTCGCGCGTCTCCGGCGTGAGGATGCCGGATTGCTCCAGTGTGAGGACAAAGCCGCGGCATTCAGCATCGAGCTTGGCAAGCTCGCGGGGCGCAAATACTCGACAAGCACTGCGCGCTTCGGGCAACGCGGCGCGCGTTGTGCGCGGCGCCCGCAACACTCCGGCAAGCCAGTGCAGCGCTTCGGAGATGTCCGAATCCTCGAATCCTGCGGCCGAGAGCTTGCGCGCCACCCGATCGCGATCGTCGGCGAGCTCGGCTCGCTGGCAATTCTCAAAGAGGTAAACCAGGATGTCGTACATGGCGCTCCTTTGTTGTTATAACGCGCACAGCGCTCTCACGTTTACGCGCGCCCTTTTTCCAGGCGCTGATATAGCCCTCCCGGTAGCGCGGCTACCCGTCCGTCAAGCTCGAGGCGCAGCAATTCCGCCGCCACTTGCTCGGCCGACAGTCCCGCCCGCGCACAGAGGGAATCGACATCGACCGGGTCGTGTCCCATGATGCCGAGCAGCGGATGACTCGATGCGGCAGCATCGGTCGCGGCTTGCGTGCTTGCTGCGCCGGTACGGCGAAATCCGCTCAACTCGGCGAGCACATCGTCGGCGCATTCCACAAGCTTCGCCCCCGACTTGATGAGCGCATGGCAACCCTTGGCGAGCGGGGAATGGATCGATCCGGGAATGGCAAACACCTCGCGGCCCTGATCTGCGGCGCAGCGTGCCGTGATGAGCGACCCGGACGCGAGCGCGGCCTCGACCACCAGGCAACCACGGGAAAGTCCGCTGATGAGCCGGTTGCGGCGCGGAAAGTTGTGCGCGATGGCCGGCATGCCAAGCGCGAATTCGGATAGCAGTAGCCCTCTCTCGGCGATGCGCTCGGCAAGCTCCGCATTGCGCGGCGGGTAAAGAACATCGATGCCGGTGCCGAGCACCGCGATCGTCGAGCCCGCAGCTTCGAGTCCCCCTCGATGCGCCGCCGCGTCGATGCCGAGCGCAAGGCCCGAAACCACCGTCAGGCCGGCCGCGCTCAGCGCCTTGGCAAATTGGTGGGCATTGCTTTCGCCCTGTGCCGAAGAATTCCGGCTGCCAACGACTGCGATTGCCGGCCGCTGCAAGAGCTCCAGTCGGCCGCGTCCATACAACATCGGCGGCGGATCCGGAATTTCAAGCAGGGCTCGTGGATAGCTTTCGTCGGCGAGTGTGACGATGAAGTGACCCTGTGCTTGCGACCAGGCCAGAGCCCGCTGAACGGCTTCTTCAACGGCTGGCGAATCCAGAGCCGCGACCGCTGCCGGGGACATGAACGGAGCAAGCTCAGAGCGCTTGCGGGCCAGCACGGCGTCCGGCAGGCCGAACTGGCGCAGGAGCTTCTGGATTGAGGTAGCGCCGAGCCCGGGAGTAAGCGAAAGCTGAAGCCAGCTTGCCAGCCCCGGCTCTGGCGTCATGCGGGCGGCGACCCCAGCGGGCGAGTGCGCCGCGACCTGGACTTAAGGAGTACGAACGACATCCAGCGGGCGGATCGGCGCAGTGACGTGCATGACCAATGCGTAGGATACCTTGTTGAAAACGCGGAATACAAAAGCCAAGCCGGCACGCTCGTCCGGCAGCTTTATCTGCGCATCCTGGGCACCGCTCGTCTTCGTCACGTCGCGCACGCTGCCGCCGAGGTTGTAAAGCGCAAGCACGTGACCCACCTCGAGGCCATCCTTTGCGCCACGATTGATGCTGATGATCGCCTGCGGACCAGCCTCTCCAACCTTACCCAGACCACCGTGGATGGAGATCACCCGACCGCGAATATCGCTCGTCGGAGCGTGCGGTGCGTAGCTGATCGGTTGTGGCTTGCCGGCAGCGACCAGTTTGTCACCGGCACCGACCTCTTGGACCGCGCTCGTAAGCACTACTGTCGCCGGCTCTCCATCCCTTTGGACCTGGGCGGTGCCGAGATAGATCGCCTCGTAAGCCAGCGTCTGGTTGGTATCAGGGTCGACGAGCGGGACCCCGCGACGATAGACGTACCAAGTGTCTTCCTTCGCGCCGCCAATGCCGCGCACGTAGGCGCTATTGCCCGTGGCAAGAATGACGCGATCGGTCTGCGTGCCAACGATGGTCGGCGCCTTATCGAGTCCGTCCGGCTCGACGATGAGCGGGCGACTGAGGAAGGGCTCGATCAGCCCGGCGGGGATACTGGGGATCTGTTCCTTCGCAAGCGACTGCGCGCGGACCCGTGGTCCGAGCTTGACGGTGCCGGCGTCCGGGGCCGGCGCCGGCGCCGCCGCGGTGCCCAGGCTAAGTTGCCCTCGCGCACGATCGAGCGTGATTACGTACCCGGGGTAAATAAGGTGGGGGTTGCGAATCTGCTCCTTGTTCAGGCCCCATAACTCCGGCCAGCGCCACGGCGAGTCGGTGTACCGCTGCGAAATCGACCAAAGCGTGTCGCCAGGCACCACGACATACCGCTCTGGAGCGTCCGGCCGGAGGGTGAGGGGGGCGCTTGGCGCTTGGGCCCCCGCAGTCGCCGAGATCGCGAAGAAAGCGAGTGCTGTGATAGACTTACGCAATTGCTGGACCATGTGACCCCGCCCGTTTTGCGGCTCCTGCATCGGCCGGCTTTATTATCAAATAGCTTATATGGCGCGTGAGATTGTCCATATAATCTATTCAATTCGCAAGTAAATTCGTCCTCAGATGGCAATTTTGAGCATCCTCCGATATCCCGACGCCCGGTTGCATAAGCTCGCCGCCCCGGTAACCGTTTTCGACGAAGGCCTGAAAAAGCTGGTGGCCGACATGACCGAGACCATGTATGCGGCGCCGGGCATCGGCCTCGCGGCGACCCAGGTCGACGTCCACAAGCAACTCATCGTGGTCGACGTATCCGAGCGCAGGGATTCGCTCGTGGTGCTCGTCAATCCTGAAATCGTCGAGGCCACGGGCGAGTCGGACATCGAAGAAGGCTGTCTGTCCGTGCCGGGCATTTATGAGCTCGTGCCGCGCGCGGAGCGCGTGAAAGTTCGGGCTTACGATCAGAACGGCAATGCGTTCACGCTTGAAGCGCAGGGGTTGCTCGCCGTCTGCATCCAGCACGAGATGGATCACCTGAAGGGCAAGGTCTTCGTCGAGCACCTGTCGCAGCTCAAGCAACAGCGCATCCGCGCGAAGCTCGCCAAGCAGCTGCGTAAGTCAGCCTAGGTTCTCTCGCCGACCTGCGCTTAATCTTCGCAGGCACGCCGCACTTCGCTGAAAGGGCTCTCACCCGCCTCTTGGGGAGCGCTCACCAGGTTGCGCTTGTCCTGACCCAGCCCGATCGCCCGGCGGGCCGCGGCATGCAGCCGACGCCGAGCCCAGTAAAGCTGCGGGCGCTGGAGAATGGCATTGAAGTGTTCCAGCCCACGTCGTTACGCGGCGCGGACATTGCCGCCCGATTGTCCGCCGTGGAGTCGGACGCCCTCATCGTCGCGGCTTATGGATTGATTCTTCCGCCGGCAGTCCTAGGCGTCGCGCGCCAGGGCGCCATCAACATCCACGCCTCTCTCCTTCCCCGCTGGCGCGGCGCCGCGCCGATTCAACGCGCGCTATTGGCAGGTGATCGAGAAACAGGGGTGTCGATCATGCAGATGGACCAAGGCTTGGACACTGGTCCCGTCTTTCTGCAAAGGCGAATTCCAATCCAGGCAACCGACGACTTTGGGACGTTGCACGACCAATTGGCTGAACTCGGTGCCGACGCGCTGCTGGAGGTCTTGACGGCGGTTGCGGGCGGTCAAGCGAAGGCGCAACCGCAAGCCGAGGACGGCATCACCTATGCGCGCAAGATCGAGAAAAGCGAGACCAACGTCCAGTGGCAACAAAGCGCTGAGCAGATCGAGCGCGCCGTCCGTGCATTCCGTCCCGCCCCCGGTGCCTCAGCGCGTCTTTCGGGCGAGGCGATCAAGATCTGGCGTGCCCGCATGGTGGAGGGTACGGGGCAACCGGGGGCGCTGCTCGATTTTTCACAAGTGCTGCGCGTAGCGTGCGGTGCGGGGGCGCTCGTCATCGACGAGGTGCAACCGGCCGGCGGTCGGCGTATGGGAGCGAGAGATTTCCTGCGCGGGCATCCGCTAAAGCCAAGCGACCGCTTCGAGTGAAAGCTTCCCTCGCCGCGGAACTTGGCGAGGCGGCACGCCTTGTCGCGCTGGTGGCCTCGGGAGCAAGTCTCGCCGAACAACTGCCGCGGGTTGACGCAAGTTCGGCGTCGCGGGGTGCACTCATCGACCTGACCCACGGCACATTGCGCCGCTATGGGCGTGTGCACACCATCGTCAACGCATTGTCGAGCCGTGGCCAGCCGGATGAGACCGTCGCAGCGCTGCTGTGGTGCGCGCTGTATGCCTTGGAAAGCGGCCGCTATGGAGACCACACGGTGGTGGACGAAGCCGTCAAAGCCTGCGGCGTGCTTGAGCGATGGCCGGCGAAGTCCTATGTGAACGCGCTCCTGCGGAGGTTCCTGCGCGAGCGCGCCGCGATCGAAGAGCAGTTGGCGACGCAAGACGAGGCCAAGTACCAGCATCCGAATTGGTGGATCGAAGTCTTGCGAGCCGCCTACCCCGAAGCTTGGCCATCGATATTGGAAGCCGGCAACAGCCACCCGCCGATGGGTGTGCGCCCGAATCTGCGCCGCATCTCCTTGGCCGATTACCAAGCCCGGCTCGCCCAAGCCGGAATCGCCGCCCATCGCTATGGCCGTCAGGCGCTCATTCTCGAGCGCCCGCTACCGGTCGAGCGTCTTCCCGGCTTCGCGGCAGGAGAAATCTCAGTCCAGGACGCCGGCGCGCAACGCGCCGCCTATTGCCTTGATCTGGCCGGTGGCCAGCGCGTGCTCGACGCCTGCGCTGCACCGGGTGGCAAGGCGGCCCATATCCTCGAGCTAGCCGACGTCGAACTGACGGCTTTGGATCACGAGGCTGCCCGCGCTGCTCGGATAGGGCCGAATCTCGCACGGCTCGGACTGGCCGCGAGCGTGCGCATCGGCGATGCCACCGAGCCGTCGGCTTGGTGGGACGGCCGCAGCTTCGAACGTATCCTGGCGGATGTGCCCTGCACCGCCTCGGGCATTGCACGCCGTCGACCGGATGTGAAATGGCTGCGGCGAAGAAGCGACTTGGAGGAGTTCGCGCGGCGTCAGCGCGCAATACTGGCGGCGCTTTGGCCGATGCTCGCAGCGGGTGGTAAATTGCTGTATGCCACGTGTTCCGTATTTCCACAGGAAAACGAAACGGTCGTCGACGCCTTCGTCGCCGCGACCGCGCACGCGCGGCGTCTTCCGCTAGCCGATGGCGAACCGGCACAATGGCTGCCCGATGCCCAGCACGACGGCTTCTTCTACGCGTTGATCCAAAAGCAAGCCTGATGTGAGCGCGATGCGCAGCATCGCACTGTGCAGCGGGCTGTTGATTCTCGCCTTCGCGGTCCTTGCCTTCGCCGACGAGATCGACGTGCGCGACGCCCGGTTGCGCGCCGTTGAAGACGGCTTGGTGCTCGACGCCGATTTCGACTTCGATCTGACGCAACGCCTGTCTGAAGTGGTGTCCAACGGCGTGCCGCTGTATTTTCGTGTCGACTTCGAGCTCAGCCGGCGACGCTGGTACTGGTTTGACGAGACCGCAGCCGCCAAGCGATTACAGCTGCGCCTCTCGTATCACGCCCTGTCGCGCCAGTACCGCCTGTCTACGGGGCTGCTGCAACAGAGCTTTGCGACGCTCGACGAGGCGCTGAATGTGCTGAAGCATGTGCGTAACTGGCTGGTGGTTGAACGCACGGTCACCTTCGCAGACGCGGACTACGATGCGGGCGTTCGCATGCGCCTCGACACGTCGCTGCTGCCGAAGCCGTTCCAGCTCAGCGCGCTGACCAGCCGCGAGTTGCAGCTCGAATCCCAGTGGTTGCGGTTCACGGTGCGCTCGCCACGGCAGCTGCCGGCCCCGGTGGAGAGCCGGGAGCCGCGCCACGGAGCAGACCGATGAAGGCGCTCCTCATTGTAGGCGGTGCCGTAGCGGCGATCGGGCTGTTCCTGCTGGCGAGCGCCAGCAGCGACACGACGTTGTTCGCCCAGCACTATCCGCTTCTGCTGGCCCTCAATGCGGCGCTCGCTGCCTTGCTGGCCGGCGTGGTGAGCTACGAGATCCTCGCCATGGCACGGCGCTATCGCGCGCGGGTATTCGGCACACGGCTTACGCTGCGGCTGCTCCTGCGGTTCGCCGCGCTGGCCGTGCTGCCTGGCCTCATCGTCTACGCAGTTTCGGTGCAGTTCCTTACGCGGTCGATCGAATCATGGTTCGACGTCAAGGTCGATGCCGCCTTGGAAGGCGGTATCAACCTCGGGCAGCAGGCGATCGACCAGATGCTGGTCGATCTGCAGTCCAAGGCGCGCGCAATGGCGCTCGAGCTTGGGGACGTGGCGCCGTCGCAGCTCGTTCGCCAGCTCGAGCGCTTGCGTTTGCAGGCGGGTGTTCAGGAGGCCATCGTGATCAGCGCAAACGGACGCCTGATTGCGAGCGCGAGCGACGACATGACGAAGTTCCTGCCGGATCTGCCGCCGACGTCATTGCTGCGCCAGGCGCGGCTGCAGCGAGGGCATACCCTGATCGACGCACGGCCCGGCCAGGCGCTCGGATTGCGGGCCATCGTGCCGCTCGAGCCGCTGGTGCTCTCGGGCGAGCCTCGCTTCCTGCAATTGCGCTCCTCCGTGCCGCCGAACCTGGCGCGCAACGCGGAGGCGGTGGAAGCCGCGTACCGGGACTACCGCGAGCTCTCGCTATCGCGCGACGGGCTTAAGCGCATCTACCTCGTTACGTTGAGCTTCGCGCTGCTGATGGCGCTCTTCGTGGCGGTTGCGGTCGCCGTCACGCAATCGAAGATCTTGGCCGAACCGCTGGCCACCCTCGCGCAGGCGATGCAAGCCGTCGCACGGGGCGATTTTTCCGGCCAGGCACCGGTCACGAGCCGAGACGAGCTCGGCGTGCTGACCGAGTCATTCAATTCCATGATCCGCCAGCTGGATGAAGCCCGACGGGTGCTCGATGCGAATCGAACCGCGCTCGAGGCGGCGAAAGCCCACCTGGAGAACATCCTCGCCAATCTGTCGGCCGGCGTGCTGGTTTTCGACCACGAGTTCGGCCTCTCCATCTCCAACCGCGGTGCGGCGACCATCCTTGGCGCCGAACTGGAAGGATTCGCCACGCTCATGCGCGATCATTTCCGCGAGCAGGGCGACAGGCCCTGGCAGCTCGAGCTCCATCTCAAGGGCACGGGCAAGACCTTGCACGCCCGTGGGGCGCGCCTGCCGCACGCGACCGGCGGCGGGTACGTCGTGGTGTTCGACGACGTGACGCAGCTGATCCAGGCCCAGCGTGCCACGGCATGGGCCGAGGTAGCCCGACGCCTTGCGCACGAGATCAAGAACCCGCTGACGCCGATCCAGCTCTCCGCCGAGCGCCTGGAGATGAAGCTGGCGGAGCGGCTCTCGCGCGAGGATTCCGAAGCGCTCAGGCGCGCGACGAGCACGATCGTGAGCCAGGTCACCGCGCTGAAGGCCATGGTCGATGACTTTCGCGACTACGCGCGCTTGCCGGCGCCGGCACTTGGTCGCCTTGACCTGAATGCGCTGGTGACCGAGGTGCTTGCGCTCTATGAGAACTCGCGCGTGCCGATCGTGAAGCGCCTGGCGCCCGCGCTTCCGCCGGTGTGGGCAGACGCCGGCCAGATTCGCCAAGTCATCCACAACCTGGTGCAGAATGCGCAGGACGCGCTTGAGAATGCACACGCCGCTGGTCGCTCGGCCGCGATCGAAGTCCGCACCGAGCTGGCGGACGACGGCGTGAGGCTGGCCGTGTCGGACAATGGCGCGGGATTTCCAGAAGAGTTGATGGCGCGTATTTTCGAACCGTATGTCACGACCAAACCGCGTGGCACGGGTCTCGGCCTGGCGATCGTGAAGAAGATCATCGATGAACACCACGGCAGCGTGGCGATCCAGAACACGCCGGCGCACGGCGCCTCGGTGACCGTGTTGTTGCCTTTGGCTAAAGCGGCCTGAGCATGGCGCAGATTCTGGTCGTCGACGACGAAATCGGCATCCGCGAACTGCTCTCGGAGATTCTCGAGGACGAGGGTCATCAGGTCTCCTTGGCGGAAAGCGCGAGCGAGGCGCGGCGGTTTCGCGAGCGCGGCCGGCCGGATCTCGTGCTGCTCGACATCTGGATGCCGGATACGGATGGCATCACGCTTCTCAAGGAATGGGCCGCCAGCGGTCAGTTGACGATGCCGGTCGTCATGATGTCGGGGCACGCGACGATCGAGACGGCGGTCGAGGCGACCCGCATCGGCGCGCTCGATTTCCTCGAGAAGCCGATTGCGCTGCAGCGGCTCCTGGCCACCGTGAAGCGGGCGTTGCGCAACCCCGAGGCGGCGCCGTCGCCGCAGCTGACGCTCGCGACGCTGGGTCGCTCGAGCGCGCTTGCGGACGCGAAGAAGAGGCTCGCGCAGCTCGCGCCGCTCGGGGCGCCGCTCATGCTGCGCGGCGAGCGCGGCATGCGCGCGGAGCTTTTCGCACGCCTGCTTACGCCGCCCGGTGCGCCCTTCATCAGCGGGCCCGAGATGCTCGCCGAGCCGCCTTCGGAACTGCTCGCCAAGGCGGCGGGCGGGCTGCTGTTTTTCCACGATCTCAGCCGTTTCGAGCGCAACGAGCAGCGGCATCTCGAGTTCCTGCTACCCCGCGCCGACAAGTACAAGGCGCGCGTCGTTTCCTTCTCGCCGGTGGATGCCCGCACCCTGGTCGAGAAGCACGACTTCGACCCGGATCTGTGCATGCGGCTCGCCGAGCTCACGCTCAAGCTTCCCGCGGTGCGCGATTTCGCGGAGGACATTCCTGACCTCGCCTCATTGATGCTGGCGCAGCTGGTCGAGGCCCGCCTGTGTCCGCCGAGGCGCCTGTCGATTGCTTCGCTGAACGCCTTACGCCATCACTCGTGGCCGGGCAACCTGGCGGAGTTGGAGAGCGTCGTCAAGGATCTCGCCTTTACCACGCTCGAGGAGGAGATTCAGCTGCACGATGTCGAGCGGGTCCTTGGTACGCGAGGCTCGCCGGGCGCGCTGCCCGAGATCGCGCTCGACCGGCCGTATCGCGAAGCGCGCGAAGCGTTCGAACGCGTCTACTTCGAGAATCTGCTCGCGCGCGAGCACGGCAGCATGTCGCGCGTAGCCGAGCGCTCCGGACTGGAGCGCACGCATCTTTACCGCAAGCTCAAGGCGCTTGGCCTGCCCGTGGGCCGGCGCGAAGAGTAATCAGCGCGTCTTTTTCTGCTTCTTGACGCGGTGCGGTCGTTTCTTGCCGTAGCTGGCGCGGTAGATCTTCCCGCGGCGTGTGCGTTTGTCGCCTTTTCCCATGGGCGCGAATTATAGCGGTGCGTCGAGCTTCGCGGCTTCGGGCTCGTACGCAAGATTGGCGGCCAGCCACCTTTCCGCTTCGGGCAGCGACTTGCCAGCGCGGCGCGCAAAGTCCTCGACTTGGTCGCGGCCGATCTTGCCCACAGCGAAGTAGGTCGCGTCCGGATGGGCGAGATAGAAGCCTGCCACCGAGGAAGCGGGCAGCATGGCGTAGGACTCGGTAATCTGCATGCCGGCGTTCTCATGAGCTTGCAGGAGGCGAAAGAGCGGCCCCTTGCTGGTATGGTCCGGGCACGCCGGATAACCGGGCGCCGGTCGAATCCCGCGATAGCCCTCGGCAACCAGTGCTTCCTTGCTCAGGTTCTCATCAGGCGCGTAAGCCCAGAACTCGGTCCGCACGCGCTCATGCAAGCGCTCCGCGAACGCTTCGGCCAGTCGGTCGGCCAGCACCTTCAGCATGATCGCGCTGTAATCGTCGTGCGCCTCCTCGAATTGGCGCACGCGTTCGTCGATTCCGCCCGCGCAGACGGCGAAGGCGCCCACCCAGTCGGGCACCCCGAGCGCGCGAGGCGCAACGAAGTCGGCGAGGCAAAGATTGGCCCGGCCTTGCGGCTTCTGGTTCTGCTGGCGCAGGTTGTGCCAAGTGAGGAGGACATCGGCGCGACGCTCATCGGCATAGAGCTCGATATCGTCGTCGTTGACCTGGGCGGCCGGGTATATGCCAAACACGCCGTTCGCCTCGATCCACCCCCCGTGCACGATGCGTCCCAGCATCTCGCGCCCTTCGGCGAGAAGCTTGCGCGCTTCTGCGCCGACCACCGGGTCTTCGAGAATGCGCGGATAGGCCCCTGACAGCTCCCAGGCCTGGAAGAACGGTGACCAGTCAATGTAGTCGACCAGCTCGGCGAGCGGATAGCGGCGCAATACCGTCAGGCCGGTCTTGCGGGGCGGTACCGGCTTGTACGCGTTCCAATCGGTCTTCAAGCCGAGGCGGCGCGCTTCCTTGATCGGATGCAGCGGACCGGGCCCTGTCTTTTGCCGATGCTGGATTCGAATCTTGTCGTAGTCGGCGCGTACTTGAGCGACGAACGCGTCGCGGTTATCCGATAGCAGTCCCTGCACGGCAGGCACGCTGCGCGAGGCGTCAGGCACGTAGACCACCGGGCCGGAATAGTTCGGCGCGATCTTTACCGCAGTATGCGCACGCGAAGTCGTCGCGCCGCCGATGAGAAGCGGTAGCTTCATCCCGGTACGCTCCATTTCGCGCGCCACGTGCGCCATCTCTTCCAGAGACGGCGTGATGAGCCCCGACAGGCCCACGGCGTCGGCGTGCTCGCGAAGCGCGGCGTCGAGGATGGCCTGCGCCGGCTGCATCACGCCGAGGTTGACCACGTCGTAGTTGTTGCATTGCAGGACCACCGCGACGATGTTCTTTCCGATGTCGTGCACATCGCCCTTCACGGTGGCAAGGACGATCCGCCCTTTCGCCCGTGCGGCTTCCTTGGAACGCGCCTTCTCCGCTTCGATATACGGAATCAGGTGAGCCACCGCCTGCTTCATGACGCGGGCGGACTTCACCACCTGGGGCAGGAACATCTTCCCGGCGCCGAACAGGTCGCCGACCACATTCATGCCGTCCATCAGCGGCCCTTCGATGACCTCGATCGGCCGCGCATACTTGAGGCGGGCTTCCTCGGCATCGGCGACGATGTGGGCGGAAATGCCGTTCACCAGCGCATGCGCGAGCCGCTCTTCCACGCTGGCGCTGCGCCAGGCTTCGTCTTTGCTCGTTTCCCTCGCCGCGCCCTTGACGCGGCTCGCCAGCTCGATCAGCCGCTCGGTGGCGTCGGCGCGCCGGTTGAAGAGCACGTCCTCGACGCGCTCGCGCAGCTCGGCGTCGAGCTCCTGGTAGACACCGAGCTGCCCGGCGTTGACGATGCCCATCGACATGCCGGCCGCGATCGCATGGTAGAGAAACGCGGTGTGCATCGCCTCGCGCACCACATCGTTGCCGCGGAACGAGAACGACAGGTTGGAAACGCCGCCCGACACCTTCACCTGCGGCAGGTTGGCTCGGATCCAGCGCACGGCTTCGATGAAATCGATGCCATAGCGCGCGTGCTCTTCCAGGCCGGTCGCCACGGCGAAGATGTTCGGGTCGAAAACGATGTCTTCGGCCGGAAAGCCGGATTGCGTCAGCAACCGGTAGGCGCGCTGGCAGACCGCGATGCGCCGCTCCAGCGTATCGGCCTGGCCGGCTTCATCGAAGGCCATCACGACGGCGGCGGCGCCGTAGCGACGGCACAGGCTGGCCTGGCGCAGAAACTCGGCTTCGCCTTCCTTCAGGGAGATCGAGTTGACGATCGCCTTGCCTTGCACGCATTTCAGGCCGGCCTCGATCACGCTCCATCGCGAGCTGTCGATCATGAGCGGCACGCGCGCGATGTCGGGTTCGACGGCGACGAGGCTCAGGAAGGTGACCATCGCCTTCTCGGAGTCGAGCATCGCCTCGTCCATGTTGACGTCGATCACCTGCGCGCCGTTCTCGACTTGCTGGCGGGCCACCGCCAATGCGCCGGCGTAGTCCCCGGCAAGAACGAGGCGCGCGAAGGCACGCGAGCCCGTGACGTTGGTGCGCTCGCCCACGTTTACGAATAGCGAGCGCTCGTCGACATTCAGCGGCTCGAGACCGGCAAGGCGCAATGCCGTCGAGCGAGGCGCCGGCCGACGCGGCGCCACCCCTTGCAGGGCCTGCCGCATGGCGGCGATATGTTCAGGCGTCGTGCCGCAGCACCCGCCGGCGAGATTGATCCAGCCTTCGCGCGCCCACTCGCCGAGATGCTGCGCCATCGACTCCGGCGTGTCTTCGTACTCGCCGAAGGCGTTTGGCAGCCCGGCATTTGGATGGCAGGAGGTAAAGCACTCCGCGAGCTTCGCCATCTCCTCGACATACGGCCGCAGTTCCTTCGCGCCGAGCGCGCAGTTGAGGCCAACGCCAAGAAGGTGTGCATGCCGCACCGAGTTGTAGAAGGCTTCGGCGGTCTGCCCCGACAGCGTGCGGCCCGATGCGTCCGTGATCGTTCCGGAAACGATCACCGGCAGTCGCCTCTGGTGCGCTTCGAACGCCGTCTCGATGGCAAACAGGGCCGCTTTCGCGTTCAGGGTGTCGAAGACCGTCTCGACCAGCAGAAGGTCGACGCCGCCGTCGAGCAGGCCTTCCACCGCTTCAGCGTAGGCCGCAACCAGGCCGTCGAAGTCGATGGCGCGAAATCCGGGATCGTTCACGTCCGGGGAGATCGACGCCGTCTTGTTGGTCGGCCCGAGGACGCCGGCCACGAAACGGGGCTGGTCCGGGGTCTTCGCCGCCCATTCCTTTACCGCATCGCGTGCCAGCAGCGCGGCCGCGCGGTTGAGCTCTCGCGCGAGCGGCTGCATGGCGTAATCGGCGAGCGCCACCGCGGTCGAATTGAAGGTATTGGTTTCGATGACGTCCGCGCCGGCCTGCAGGTATTGCGTGTGGATGTCGCGCACCAGCCGGGGCTGCGTCAGCGAC
Source organism: Burkholderiales bacterium (assembly GCA_036524215.1). Lineage (GTDB taxonomy): Bacteria > Pseudomonadota > Gammaproteobacteria > Burkholderiales > SG8-39 > SCGC-AG-212-J23. The sequence continues at coordinate 5,736 of DATDCR010000295.1, read as the reverse complement.
AGCAGATCGTTATGCCCGCGCAGCTCGCGCGGCCAGTCGCGGAAACGGGCGCCGCGATAATCCTCCTCGGCGAGGCGAGCGCGCTGGATCATGGTGCCCATGGCACCGTCCAGCAGCACGATCCTCTGGCGCAGAAGCGCTTCGAGCTTGGCGGAATGCGACGGAACCTGCACAGATGCTCCAGCGGAAACACAAAGGCCCGTTCAGCTTGGTGCAGAAACGGGCCTTTCGACGCGCCTCTTTAGCGGCATTTGTAGCGCGCCCGCAAGCTGAACATCAAATCGGCGCGTGAGTGGGAGTCTGCCCACAGTGCACCGGGCTGTCAATCATGCGTGCTTATAATCGCCGCCTCCCGATGAGCGCGCTGCCGGACTTCCATTCGATCGTCAACCGGTTCCCCTGCCGGGTGGAATGGGGCGACTGCGATCCGGCCGGCATCATTTTCTATCCGACCTATTTTCGCTGGGCGGATGCCGCCTGTTGGGCGCTTTTCGAGGCGGCGGGCTACAGCGCGAAGCGCATGCGCGCGGAGCACCTCGCGATGCCGCTCGTCTCGGCGGAATGTCAGTTCCTGTCGCCGGCCCTGCAGGGGGATCGCTGTGAGGTGCGTTCGCGCATCGGCCGCTTTGGCGGCAAGTCCTTTGTCGTCGAGCACGATATCGTCCGTGAGGACGGCACGCCGCTCGCCGCCGCCAGGGAAACCCGCGTCTGGGGGCGTTATGTCGCCGGGCCCGGCACGCCGCTCAAGGGCGAGGCCATTTCGGAAGAGCTCAAGGCGCTGTTCCGCGCGCGCTAGCGCTCAAGGCGCGGACAGGCTCTTTTCCAGCCGGTCGAGCGCCTCCATGGCCGGCAGGCATTGCGCGACGCTCGCATTCGGCTCCCGCTTCTCACGAATCGCGGCGAAAAACTCGCGGTCCTGCAGTTCGATGCCGTTCATCGAGACGTCGACCTTGGATACGTCGATCTTGTTGTCCTTGCCGTCGAACAGATCGTCGTAGCGCGCGATGTAGGTGCCGTTGTCGCAGATGTAGCGGAAGAACGTGCCGAGCGGGCCATCGTTGTTGAACGATAGCGCGAGCGAGCACACGACACCCGACGGCGTCGTCAGCTGGATGCTCATGTCCATGGCGATGCCGAGCGTCGGATGCATGGGGCCCTGCACGGCGCGCGCCTTGGCGATCGGCTCGCGCGCCTGGTACTGGAACAAGTCGACCGTATGGCAGGCGTGGTGCCAGAGCAGATGGTCGGTCCAGCTGCGCGGCTTGCCGGCGGCGTTCATGTTGGTGCGGCGGAAGAAGAAGGTCTGTACGACCAGATGCTGCAGCTTGAGCTCGCCGGCGAGGATCCTTTTCCGTACCCATTGATGGCTGGGGTTGAAGCGGCGCGTGTGTCCCGCCATGGCGATCAGCCCGGTCTCCTTCTGCACCCGTGCGATCTCGCGCGCGTCGGCGAGCGTGTCCGCCATGGGGATCTCGACCTGGACGTGCTTGCCGGCGCGCATGCACTGAATGGCCTGGCGCGCGTGCATTTGGGTCGGCGTCGCCAGGATCACGGCCTCGACGCCGGGCTGCTTGAGGCTCTCGCCGAGGTCACCGGTCCAGTGCGGGATGTTGAACTTGCGCGCCACCTCTTTCGTCGCGTCGGGATTGCCGCCGGTGAGAGAGACCACCTCCACGCCCTTGATGTTGGCGATTCCCTCGAGGTGCTTCTGCCCGAAGGCGCCCTGACCTGCCACGCACACTTTCATTTGACGTTTTCCAGGATGAGATGGCCAACCGCCGTATTCGACGCTGGCACGTGGTAGAAACGGTGCACTTCCCTGACCTTGTCGTCGAGCGCGCCGCGCATGATGAGCCACATCACCAGCTCGATGCCCTCGGAACCGGTTTCGCGCAGGAGCTCCAGGTGCGTGATGCGCGTCAGCGCCTTGGGATCCCTGGTCATCAGGTCGAGGAAGCGGCGATCGTATTTGCTGTTGATCAGGCCGGCGCGCGGTCCCTGCAGCTGGTGCGACATGCCGCCGGTGCCGAACACCAGCACTCGCAGCTCCGCGTCATAGGAGCGAATCGCCTTGCGCAGCGCGCGTCCGAGCTGGAAGCAACGGCGTGCCGTCGGCGGTGGATAGACAACCACGTTGACCGCCAGGGGGATCACGCGGCAGGGCCACTCTTTCGGTTGGCCGTACATCAGCGATAGCGGCACCGTCAGGCCATGGTCGACCTCCATCTTGTTGACGATGGTGAGGTCGAACTCGTCGAGGATCACCGACTGCGCGATGTGCGCCGCCAGCTCCGGGTGCCCGACGACCTTCGGCACGGGCCGCGGTCCCCAGCCCTCGTCGGCGATGGGAAATTCCGCTGCGCAGCCAAGCGCGAAGGTCGGCACGATGTCGAGCGAGAACGCCGAGGCGTGGTCGTTGTAAACGAGCACGATGACGTCGGGTCTCGCCTCGCGGATCCACGCCTTCGAGCGCTCGTAGCCGTCGAACACCTTCTTCCAGTACGGCTCGCTGCTCTTGCCGTTGTCGAGCGCGGCGCCGATGGCCGGCACGTGCGAGGTCGTCACGCCGCCGATGATCTTAGCCACGCTTCTTCTGCCACTCCTTCTTGTATCGATTGCCTTGCACCGGGCGCCCTCCCTGCAACATCATCTTGGCGTAATCTTCCTGCGTGCTGCCCGTCATCACCGCGGCGACGTACTGGAACGACTTCTGGTCGGTGAAGAAGAGCTTGGCGAGGAAATAGATGTTCCCGCCGAGGCTGATCATCCGGTTCCAGTCGCGGTCGAGCACCGCCTGCTTCTGCTCCTCGCTCATCGGCCAGCGCTCGAGATAGGCGCGCTCGTTCGCCTTGAAGGCTTCGCGGTTCTCTGCCTTCATGAGCGACATGCAGAACATGTTCAGGTGATAGCCCTGCCGCGCGCGCTGCGCGTCGAACACCGTGGTGCCAGGGATATCGTCGTACGCGTTCGGCTTGCCCACGGTCTACTCGGCGTCGGGTTGTTTCGAGGGCTGCGCCCGGTCGAAGGCCGGCAGCTTCATGCAGTTGCCGAAAACGCGCATCGTGACCGGATACGGCGCGAGGTCGCAGCTATAGCGCTGGGCATTGAAGATCTGCGGCACGAGGCAGCAGTCCGCCATCGTCGGCCTATCGCCGTGGCAGTATTCCCCGCTCCCGGGCTGCGCGAGCTCGGCCTCGAGCTTGGCGAGACCGTCGGCGATCCAGTGGCGGTACCAGGCGTTCACCTGGTCCTCGTTCTGCCCGAGCGAGCGCTTCAGGTGCTGCAGCACGCGCAGGTTGTTCAGGGGATGGATTTCGCACGCGATCAGGTAGGCGATGGCGCGCACGCGAGCCCTCGCGAACGACTCGCTCGGCACGAGCGCGGGCGTCGGCTGCTTCTCGTCCAGCCATTCCATGATGGCGAGCGACTGGACGAGCCGCGTGCCGTCGTCGAGAACCAGCGTCGGCACCAATGCCTGCGGATTCACTTTCGCATACTCGGGCTTGCGGTGCTCGCCCTTGGCCAGGTGCACGAACACCGGCTCGTAGTCCATGCCCTTCAGGTTCAGGGCGATGCGTACGCGAAACGCCGCCGAGCTGCGAAAGTACGTGTACAGCTTCACAGCGCGGGGGCGATTTTCACCTTCAATTCGCCCACGCCGTCGATGCCGGCATGAAGCTGATCGCCCGGCTTCACCGGGCCGACACCCGCGGGCGTGCCCGTAAAGATGACGTCGCCCGGCTCCAGCGTGTAGTGCTCGGACAGATAGGCGATCTGCTCCGGCACCGACCAGATCATGTCTGCCAGATCGGCGCGCTGGCGCTGCTTTTCGTTCACGTTGAGCCAGATCGCGCCCTTCGACGGATGGCCGATCTTGCTCGCCGGCACCAGCTCGGCACACGGCGCGGACTCGTCGAAATTCTTGCCGAAGTCCCACGGACGGCCATGGTCCTTGCCCCATTGCTGCAGATCGCGCCGCGTCATGTCGAGCCCGACCGCGTAGCCGAAGACGTGATCGTTCGCGCGCTTGGCGTCGATGCGCCGTCCGCCTTTGCCCATGGCGACTACGAGCTCGGTCTCATAATGGTAGTTCGAAGTCTTGGCGGGGTAATGCACATCGCCGCCACGCGCAACGAGCGCGAACTCGCTTTTCAGGAAGAAGAACGGCTGCTCGCGCCCATCGCCGCCCATCTCCTTCTGATGCTCGGCATAGTTGCGACCGACGCAGAAGATGCGCCGCACGGGAAAAAGATCGGCACTGCCGGCGATCGGCAGCGCGGGCGGCGTCCACATTGCAATGGCGTAAGCCATAGGCTCCCTCAAAAACCCGCAATTCTATTCCGTGTACGATCGGCCGGAACTGTCTGGCAACCGAACCGAGTGAACCGCGCGCGAAAGGACTTGCGGCAAGGCGTGCTGCCCCGCCTGATCGGCTATCGCCTGCGCCTTGCGCAGCAGGCGGTGTTTCGCGATTTCGCTTCCAGCGTAGGCGAACTGTCGCCGGGACGCGTCGGCATGCTGATGCTGATCGAAGCGAATCCGGGTGTGCCGCAGGGCAGGCTGGCCGAAGCCGTGGGGCTCGACCGCTCTACGATGGTTGGGGTGGTCGACGGCCTCGAGGAACGCGGCTTCATCGAGCGCCGGCGAGGCGCCGACCGTCGCACGAACGGTCTGTGGCTGACGCGCACCGGGCGCACGCTGGTGGCGCGGCTGCGGCGGCGCATCGAGCGGCATGAGCGCAGAGTCGCCTCGTGCCTCGCCGCGACGGAACGCGAGCAGCTGCTGATTCTGCTCGACAAGCTTTCGCGATAAAAACAAAAAAAGGGCGCCGAAGCGCCCTTTCTCGGACTGCGGCCCGACTTACATGCGATACGCCGCTTCCCCGTGCGCCGTCGTATCCAGCCCTTCGCGCTCGTCCTCCTCGCTCACGCGCAGACCGATCGTGAGATCGACCAGCTTGTAGGCGACGGCCGCGACGATGGCCGACCAGACCAGGGTGACGCCCACCGCTTTTGCCTGGATCCAGAGTTGCGCCATCATGCCCGGATAGCCCGTCTTGCCGGTGACCCAGTCTTCGACCAGGCCCGGTCCACCGAGCGACGGGTCGTTGAAGATACCGGTGAGCAGCGCGCCTAGGATTCCGCCCACTGCGTGCACGCCGAAGACGTCGAGCGAGTCGTCGGCGCCGAGCATCTTCTTCAGCCCGCTGACACCCCACAGACAGACGAAGCCGGCCGCGAAGCCGATGATGAAGGCTCCCGGGATGCCGACATTGCCCGCCGCCGGCGTGATCGCGACCAGTCCCGCCACCGCACCCGACGCTGCGCCGAGCATGGAAGGCTTGCCCTTGAAGATCGCTTCGCCGGTGATCCACGCCAGCACCGCGCATGCCGTTGCCAGGTACGTGTTGATGAAGGCGAGGGCCGCGCTGCCATTCGCTTCCAGGGCGGAACCGGCGTTGAAGCCGAACCAGCCGGTCCACAGCAAAGCCGCGCCGATCATCGTCAACGTCATGTTGTGCGGCGGCATCGCCTCCTTGCCGTAGCCGATGCGTTTGCCGATCAGGTAGGCGCCCACCAGTCCAGCCACGCCTGCATTGATGTGCACCACCGTGCCGCCGGCAAAGTCGAGCGCACCCCACTGCCAGAGCAAGCCCGCCTTGCTGTTCATCTCATCCACAACCTTGGCGGTGGTGTAGGCGTCCGGGCCCATCCAGAACCAGACCATGTGCGCGAC
>DATDCR010000294.1:0-19420 GCA_036524215.1 Burkholderiales bacterium | reverse complement strand
TGACGAATGCGTCCTGCGGCAGGTTGCCGACCGAGACCTGTTTCACCTGGCTCGCCAGATCGACGAAATAGCGCTCGTCGGAGACCCGGTTGTAGTCGAGCTGTGCCGTGATGCCGGGATTGAGCGTATGCGTGTGCAGCCACGACAGTCCGCTGCGCGTGCGGCCGAAGACCGGATCGTCGGGCAGGTACTCGTAGCGCACTTCGCCGGCATAAGGCTGCTGCATGTAGCGCAGATGGTTCTTCAGCTGGAAGCCGCGCCGCGCCATGTAGACCGGCGTGATCGTCGCGTCGCGCTCCGGCGCGATGTTCCAGTAGTACGGCATGCCGAATTCGAGGCCGCGCGTGCTGGTCTGCGAGTAGTACGGCGTCAGCAGGCCGCTCTTGCGCCGGTTCTCGAGGGGAAACTCCGCGTAAGGAAAGGCGAGGATGGTGTGCTCGAAGAAGCGCAGCCTGGGCTTCCTCGCCTGACCCACTTCGGTCTCGTAGTCGAGGTCGAGCACGGCGGCCTCGAGGAACCAGTCGTCCTGCCCGGGCTTGCACGTGGTGAAGCGGGCGTTGAACAGGCGGTACTTGTCCTTGCCGAGGAATTCGAGTTTGTCGGCGGAGCCGCGCGCCGGCCGTTCGCGCTGCAGGAGGAATCCCGGCGTCTCGAAGACGCCGCTGTCGTCGAGCGTGTTGTACTGCAGGCTGGGCCCGAAGAAACGATCCACGCCGCTCTGCAGGCGTACGCCGCCCTGTCCTTCGACTTCGCCCAGCTCGCGGTTGTAGCGCAGGAAGTCGCCGAACACGCTCATTTCGCCGCGCCGGATTTCAGCCGAGCCGCGCGCCGTCACCTCGAGGTCGCTGATGCCCTCGATCTTGTCTGCATCGACGGTGGTTGCATCCGACTGCGCCAGCGCGTTCGCTGCGGCGGCAAGCGCGATGGCCAGCGTCGCGAGGCGAGGCGGCATGCAGCGAGCGTGGAATTTTCGTCGGATGTTAGAATTTTCAATGATACACGGCGATGATCGGCGCACCCGTCTGGAGCGCTGGTTGAACGGGCAGTTTCGCGGCGCGCGCTTCATCCTCACCCCGGCTTCCGAAGACGCGAGCTTTCGCCGCTACTTCCGCGCCACGCTCGAAGATGGCCGCAGCTTCGTGGCGATGGACGCACCCCCTGACAAGGAAGACTGCGGCCCCTTCGTGCGCATCGCCGCCTTGCTCAAGGCGGCCGGCGTGCATGCCCCCGAGGTGCACGCGCAGGATCTCGCCGCCGGCTTCCTTCTCCTTTCGGACCTCGGCACGCGCACTTACCTCGCCGAGTTGAACGCGCGCAACGCCGACCGCCTGTTCGGCGATGCGATCGACGCGCTGATCGCCTGGCAGCTTGCCACCCGGCCGGGAGAATTGCCGCCTTACGACGAGGCGCTCCTGCGACGCGAGATGAACCTGTTTCCGGAGTGGTACGTGGCGCGCCATCGCGGCAAGCCGCTTTCCGCCGCGCAGGCGCAGGCCCTGGAAAGCGTCTTCGCGCTGCTGGTGCAGAGCGCGCTCGCCCAGCCGGCGGTCTACGTGCACCGCGATTACATGCCCCGCAACCTCATGCTGAGCGATCCGAATCCCGGCGTGCTCGACTTCCAGGACGCCGTCGTAGGGCCGATCACCTACGACATGGTGTCCCTCGTGCGCGACGCCTTTCTCAGCTGGGACGAAGAGCGGGTGCTCGACTGGTGCGTGCGCTACTGGGAAAAGGCGCAGCGCGCGGGCCTTCCCGTGGCGGCCGATTTCGGCGAATTCTGGCGCGCGCTCGAGTGGATGGGCCTGCAGCGCCATCTCAAGGTGCTCGGCATCTTCGCGCGCATCAATTATCGCGACGGCAAGCCGAAGTACCTGGCCGATACGCCGCGCTTCATCGCGTATGCTGAAAGCGTAGCCAAGCGCTACCGTGCGCTCACGCCGCTCCTGCGGCTGCTCGACGAGATCGGACGATGAAGGCGATGCTCCTCGCGGCGGGCCGGGGCGAGCGCCTGCGCCCTCTTACGGACCGGATTCCCAAGCCGCTGGTGGAGGTCGCGGGCAAGCCGCTCGTCGCCTGGCATCTCGAGCGCCTTGCGGCGAGCGGCTGTCGCGAAGCGGTCATCAACGTCTCGCATCTTGGCGACAAGATCATGGACTACGTCGCCGATGGCGCGCGCTTCGGCCTGCGCGTGTCCTATTCGCGCGAGGCCGAGCCGCTCGAGACGGCAGGGGGCATCGCGCTGGCGCTGCCCCTGCTTGGCGCCGGGCCCTTTCTCGTCGTCAACGCGGACATCTATTGCGAGATCGATTTCGCGCGCCTGCTCGGCTTCGACCTGCGCCACATGCTCGCCCACCTCGTGCTGATCCCGAACCCGCCGCACCACCCGCAGGGTGATTTCACGCTGCGCGCGGGCCTCGTCGGCTATGAACAGGCGCCGCGCTACACTTACGCCGGCGTTGCCGTCATGTCCCCCGAGCTGGTGAAAAGCGTGAAACCGGGCAGCAAGTCTGCGCTCCTGCCCCACCTGCGAAGCGCCGCCGACGAGCGCCGCCTGGCGGGGGAGCTTTTCCGCGGCCTCTGGCAGGATGTCGGCACGCTCGAGCGCCTCGCCCAACTCGAAAGCCAACTCGCGTCCCGGAATGAAACCCGCTGATCCTCTCTCGCTTTACGCCGCCCGCAGACGCCGGCTCGCCTCGCTGATCGGGGAAGGCGTCGCCATCATTGCCACCGCGCCCGAGCGCGTGCGCAACCGCGACAGCCACTATCCGTACCGCTTCGACAGCTATTTCTATTACCTCACCGGCTTCGACGAGCCCGAAGCCGTGCTCGTCATCGTCGCGGGCAAGACGCCGCGGACGATTCTCTTCTGCCGCAACCGCGATCCCGAGCGCGAGATCTGGGATGGCTTTCGCCACGGACCCGAAGCGGCGCGCGAGCGCTTCGGCTTCGACGAAGCGCACGCCATCGGCGAGCTCGACCCGATGGCGCCCGCGTTCCTCGAGAACCAGCCGCTCCTTTGCTATCCGGTGGGCGGGGACGAGCAATGGGATGCGCGCGTGATGCGCTGGCTGAACGTCGTGCGCTCGCGCTCGCGCGCCGGCGTGATGGCACCGCAACGCATGCTCGATGTCCGCGCCTTGCTGGACGACATGCGCCTTGCCAAGGACGCGCACGAGCTCGCCGTGATGCGCCGCGCGGCGCGCATCGCCGCGAGCGCGCATCGGCGCGCCATGCAGTTTGCCCGTCCCGGGCGCATGGAATACGAGGTGGAAGCCGAGCTGCTGCATGAATTCCGCCGCCAGGGGGCGCAATTCCCCGCCTATTCGCCCATCGTCGCCGCCGGCGCCAACGCCTGCGTGCTTCATTACGTGGCAAATGATGCCGCGCTCGCCGAGGGCGATTTGCTGTTGATCGACGCGGGCTGCGAGCTCGACGGCTACGCTTCGGACATTACGCGCACCTTCCCGGTCGGCGGCCGCTTCAGCGCGGCGCAACGCAGCGTGTACGAGCTGGTGCTCGCCTCCCAGCGCGCCGCCATCGACAAGGTTCGCGCCGGCAACGCCTGGAACGAGCCGCACGACGCCGCGGTGCGCGTGCTCGCGCAGGGCATGCTGGATCTCAAGCTCCTCGCCGGCTCGCTCGACGAGGTGCTGGAGAAGGAAACCTACAAGCGCTTCTACATGCATCGCACCGGTCACTGGCTCGGGCTCGACGTGCACGACGCCGGCGAATACAAGCAGGCAGGCGAATGGCGCAAGCTCGCGCCGGGCATGGTCCTCACCGTGGAGCCCGGCCTCTATATTCGGGCCGCGGACGACGTGCCGGCGGCGTTGCGCAACATCGGCGTGCGCATCGAGGACGACGTCGCCGTCACGGCGAATGGCTGCGAGGTGATCACCGCCGAGGCACCGAAGCGCGTCGACGACATCGAAGCGCTGATGCGCGATGGCCGCATCGGACGCTGACGTCGTCATCTACGGCGCCGGCCCGGTGGGGTGCGCGCTGGCGCTCGCGCTGCGCGCTTCAGCGCTGCGCGTTGCGCTCGTTGATCCCTCCTCGGCCACCCCGGCCTTCCGGCCGATCGCGCTTTCCTACGCCAGCCGCCTGATCCTGGAGCGCCTTGGCGTGTGGGGAGGGTTCGCCGCGTCGGCGATCGAAAGGATCCTCGTCACGCAGGCCGGCAGCTTCGGCCGCACGCGTATCGATGCCGCGAGCGCCGGCGTGCCCGCGCTCGGCTATGTGGCCGAGTACTCGGCTCTCCTCTCGGCGCTAAGGGGCGCTGCCGCCGATCTTCTGCAGGCTTCGTTCAGCGGCAGCGCGCGCTGTGTGGTGCACGCAGAAGGCACGCCGCCCGAGTCGAGCGGCAAGCGTTACGAGCAGGATGCGGTGGTCGGCCTGGTGCAGACGGAGCCGGCTGCAACGATAACGGCCTTCGAACGCTTCACCCCCGAGGGGCCGCTTGCGCTGTTGCCGCATGCCGGCCGCTATGCGCTCATCTGGAGCATGCGGCCGCAGCGTGCGCGCGTGCTGGCGGGCGCGCCCGCGGACGAATTCCTGGCCCGGCTCGGCGAGGCGGCCGGCGGCGCGATCGGCGTACCGGTCGGCATCACGTCGCGCAGCGTTCAGCCGCTCGCGTTGAAAGTGCGCACCGCCCGCGTCGCGGGCAACGAGGTTTACATCGGCAATGCCGCGCAGACCCTGCATCCGGTGGCCGGCCAGGGTTTGAATCTCGGCCTTCGCGACGCCTGGGATCTTGCGCAGCTTCTGCGGCACGCCGCGGATCCTGCTGCGCCGGCGTTGCTCGCGCGCTTCGCCGCATCGCGTCGCCTCGACGCCGCGGCGACGATTCGCGTCACCGACATGCTCGCCGCCGGCTTCGTCGGCTCGGGCTTCTTCTTGCGTGCCGCGCGCGGCGCGGCGCTCACGGCGCTGGACATTTTTCCGGCGCCGCGCCGATTTTTCGCGCGCCGCATGATCTTCGGCGCCTCCGCGCTTCCCTGAGAAAAGATTTGCGGATAAAATCCGCTTCCCTTCGCCCTTCATCATCCCCTAGCAATGAAGATCGGCGCCCACGCGCTGCAAAACGCAGTGTTCGTCGCTCCGATGGCCGGAATCACGGATCGTCCGTTCCGGCGGCTGGCAAGGCGCTTCGGCGCCGGGCTTGCAGTTTCAGAGATGGTGTCCTCGCGACCGGAGCTGCGCAGCTCGCGCAAGACGCGGCTGCGCCTCGACCACGCCGGCGAGGCCGGTCCGGTCGCCGTTCAGATCGCCGGCGCCGATCCTTGCATGCTGGCCGAGGCCGCGCGCTTCAATGTCGACCTCGGCGCCGACATCATCGACATCAACATGGGCTGCCCGGCGAAGAAAGTCTGCAACGTCAGCGCCGGCTCGGCGCTGCTTGGCGATGAGCGGCTTGTAGCGCGCATCATCGAAGCGGTCGTCGCGGCGGTCGACGTGCCGGTCACGGTAAAGATCCGCACCGGCCTTGATCCCCGGCAGCGCAACGCGGTGCGCGTGGCGCGGATCGCCGAGGCGGCCGGCGCGCGCATGATCTCGGTGCATGGCCGCACGCGCGCCTGCATGATCGAAGGCGAGGCCGAGTACGACACCATCGCCGACGTCAAGCGCAACGTGCGCATCCCGGTGGTCGCCAACGGCGACATCGCTACGCCGCAGCAGGCGAAGCGCGTGCTCGAGCTCACCGGCGCCGACGGCATCATGATCGGCCGCGCCGCGCAGGGACGCCCTTGGTTCTTCCGCGAAGTGACGCACTATCTCGCCACCGGCGAGTTGCTCGCGGCGCCCGCGCCACGCGAGATGGCGGCGACGCTGGTCGAGCACCTGGACGGGCTTTACGACCTGTATGGGGACGAGCAGGGCACGCGAGTGGCACGCAAGCACATTGGCTGGACCGTTAGCGAGCTGCCCGGAGGAGAGAGCCTGCGCAAAGCGGTGAACGGCATCACGCTCGCCGAGGCGCAGCGCGCTGCAGTGAACGACTATTTCGAGAGGCTCGCCGCATGAATCATCGCAGCAACGAGCTCCACGAGGCCGTGAAGCGCTCGCTCGAGCGCTACTTCAAGGACATGGACGGCGAGAAGCCGACCTCCATCTACGAGATGGTCCTGAAGAACATCGAAAAGCCGATGATCGAGACGGTGCTCGGCCATGCCGAAGGCAACCAGTCGCTCGCCGCGGAGATGCTCGGCATCAACCGCAATACCTTGCGCAAGAAAATGCAGCAGCTGCGGATCAAAGGGTAGTGTCGCGCATCACACGGGCGCTGATCAGCGTCTCCGACAAGACCGGCATCGTCGATTTCGCTCGGGCTCTCGCGGCGAGCGGCATCGGCATTCTTTCGACCGGCGGCACCGCCGCGCTGCTTGCCCGCGAGGGTATCGCCGTGACCGAAGTCTCGGCCTACACCGGCTTCCCGGAAATGCTCGACGGCCGTGTGAAGACGCTGCACCCGAAGATCCACGCCGGCCTGCTGGCACGCGCCGACGAGCCGGCGCACCCGGCGGCGCTGGCGGGCGCGGGCTTCGAGCCGATCGGGCTCCTCGTCGTCAACCTTTACCCGTTCGAGGCGACCGTGGCGCGTCCCAACTGTTCGCTCGAGGACGCCATCGAGAACATCGACATCGGCGGACCGACCATGCTGCGCGGCGCGGCAAAGAATCACGGCGCGGTTGCTGCCGTCGTCGACCCGGCGGATTACCCGCAGGTGCTCGCCGAGATCCGCAAGACCGGCGCCGTTTCTGCAGAGACGCGCTTCGCGCTCGCGCGCAAGGTGTTCGCCCACACCGCGGCGTACGACGGCGCGATCGCGAACTATCTGACGTCCGTCGGAGCCGAGAAGCGCGCCGAGTTTCCGGAAGTGCTGACGCTGCAGTTCACCAAGCTGCAGGACCTGCGCTACGGCGAGAACCCGCACCAGCACGCCGCCTTCTACCGCGAAGCGCATCCCGTTGCGGGCGCCCTCGCCGGCTACCGGCAGCTGCACGGCAAGGAGCTTTCGTACAACAACATCGCCGATGCCGATGCCGCCTGGGAATGCGTGAAGCAGTTCGCCGATCCGGCGTGCGTCATCATCAAGCACGCCAACCCCTGCGGGGTAGCGACTGCGCCGACGCTGCATGCCGCCTACGACAAGGCTTTCGCCACGGACCCCGTCTCGGCGTTCGGCGGCATCCTGGCTTTCAACCGGGCGCTCGACGCCGCCGCCGCACGCGCGCTCGGCAAGCAGTTCGCCGAGGTGGTGATCGCGCCCGCCTTCGAAGCCGCCGCGCTCGAGCATCTCGGCGCCAAGGCCAACCTTCGCCTGCTGGAGATCGCGCTCGCCAATGACGTGCAGCCGCACGATTTCAAGCGCGTGGGCGGCGGCCTGCTCGTGCAGAGCACCGATGCCCAGTCGATACGGCGCGCCGACCTGCGCGTCGTCACGCGCCAGCAGCCGAGCGATGCGCAGTGGCAGGACCTGCTCTTCGCCTGGCGCGTGGCGAAGTTCGTGAAGTCGAATGCCATCGTGTACTGCCGCGACGGCGCGACGCTCGGCGTCGGCGCCGGCCAGATGAGCCGGGTCGACAGCGCGCGCATCGCCGCGCAGAAGGCGAGCAGCGCCAAGCTCGACCTGGCAGGCTCGGTGGTCGCCTCCGATGCCTTCTTCCCGTTCCGCGATGGCCTCGACGTGCTCGCGGAAGCGGGTGCCAGCGCCGTCATCCAGCCCGGCGGCAGCATGCGCGACGCGGAGGTCATCGCCGCGGCGGACCAGCATCGCATTGCGATGGTGTTCACCGGCGTGCGCCATTTCCGCCATTAGGACGAGCAGCCGATGAAGCTCCTCGTCGTCGGCGCCGGGGGACGCGAGCACGCGCTTGCCTGGAAGCTCGCCCACAGCCCGCGCGTGCAGAAGGTCTACGTCGCGCCCGGCAACGGCGGCACGGCGACGGAAGCCGGCGTCGAAAACGTCGCGCTCACGGCGACCGCGGAGCTGATCGATTTCTGCCGGCGCGAAAGCATCCAGCTTACCGTCGTCGGCCCGGAAGCGCCCCTTTCCGAGGGCATCGTCGATGCGTTTCGCGACGCCGGCTTGCGCATCTTCGGGCCGACACGCGCCGCCGCCCAGCTCGAGTCGTCGAAGCATTTCGCGAAGAGCTTCATGCAACGGCACGGGCTGCCGACGGCGCGCTACCGCAGCTTCGAGGATGCGCGCGAAGCGAAGGCGTACATCGACGAGCAAGGCGCGCCGATCGTGATCAAGGCGGACGGGCTCGCCGCCGGCAAAGGCGTGGTGGTGGCGATGAGCCGCGAAGAAGCGCATGCAGCGGTGGACGGCATGCTGACCGACCGGCGCTTCGGCGCGGCGGGCGCGCGCGTGGTGGTCGAGGAGTTCCTGCAAGGCGAGGAGGCCAGCTTCATCGTGATGTGCGATGGCACGCACGTCCTGCCCCTCGCGACGAGCCAGGACCACAAGCGCCTGCGCGACGGCGACCAAGGCCCGAACACCGGCGGCATGGGCGCCTATTCGCCGGCGCCGATCGTGACGCCGAAAATCCATGCGCGCGTGATGCGCGAGATCATCCAGCCCGCCGTGCAAGGCATGGGACAGGACGGCCACCCCTACGTCGGCTTCCTCTACGCAGGCCTGATGATCGACGCGGCGGGAAATCCGAAGACGCTCGAATTCAACTGCCGGCTCGGCGATCCGGAGACGCAACCCATCCTGCTGCGGCTGAAATCGGATCTGCTCGAGCTCATCGACCACGCGCTCGCCGGCAGCCTCGATCGCGCGGAGGCCGAATGGGATCGGCGTTGCGCGCTCGGCGTGGTGCTCGCGTCAAGCGGCTATCCCGAGGAGCCTCGCAAGGGCGACGCCATCGACGGCCTGCCAACGCCGGCGGACGATTGCCGGGTATTTCACGCCGGCACGCGCGTGCAGGGCGGCAAGGTCGTGACGAACGGCGGACGGGTGCTGTGCGTCACGGCGCTGGGCGACTCGCTGCGCATCGCGCGCCAGCGGGCCTATGAAGTCGTCGAGCGCATCCGCTTCGACGGCATGCAGTTCCGCAGGGACATCGGCCACCGCGCGCTGAAGAAGAACCGCTGACGGTGGACGGGAAAGGCGCCTCTGCGGTTCACGCATTCATCACCGACTTGCAGGCGCGCATCGTCCGGGCGCTCGAGCGCGTGGATGGCAAGCCCTTCCGGCGCGACGGCTGGCAGCGCGCGGAAGGCGGCGGCGGCCTCACCTGCGTGATCGAAGACGGCGGCCTGTTCGAGCGCGGCGGCGTCAATGTCTCCCGCGTGCAGGGCAAGGCGCTCCCCCCTTCGGCGAGCGCCTCGCGTCCGCAGCTGGCCGGCAAAGGCTACGACGCGATGGGCCTGTCGCTCGTCCTGCATCCGCGCAACCCTTACTGCCCGACCGTCCACATGAACGTGCGCTTCTTCAGCGCCGAGGACCTGTGGTGGTTCGGCGGCGGCATGGATCTCACGCCGTACTACGGCTTCGTGGAAGACGCGCGCCATTTCCATGCCACGTGCCGTGACGCGCTGGCGGCATCGGGGGACGACTATTACCCGCGCTTCAAGCGCTGGTGCGACGAATATTTCTTCCTGCGCCATCGCGGCGAGCCGCGCGGCATCGGCGGCATCTTCTTCGACGACCTGGCGGATCGCGATTTCGATTTCTCCTTCGGCCTGATGCGCTCGGTCGGCGAGCATTTCCTCGCGGCCTACCTGCCGATCGTCGAGCGCCGCAACGGCATGGCTTTCGGCGAGCGCGAGCGCGCCTTCCAGGCCTACCGGCGCGCACGCTACGTGGAATTCAACCTGGTCTACGACCGCGGCACGCTGTTCGGCCTGCAGTCGGGCGGCCGTACCGAATCGATCCTGATGTCGATGCCGCCGAGCGCCGCCTGGCGCTACGACTGGAAGCCGCAGCCCGGCTCGGCAGAAGAAAGGCTGTACAAGGAATTCCTGATCCCGAAGGACTGGCTGTAAATCAGGGACAGACCACGTTTTTTCCCGGGGCGGCCGGCAGGCCGTCAAGAAGCTCTCGTTGGCCTGTGCTGAGCTGTGCCACCTTCGAAGGACGACCCGCCTTGCACGGCTCTACTCGTCTTCCGAGAGCGCGCGCCAGGGTTCGTCTGAACCGTTCGTCACCAAGAACGAAATTGCCATTCACTGCCTTGCGGATTTCGTCGATCTGCATCGCTTCGTCGCGAGCGGCAAAGAGCTGCTCGTAAGCCCATCGCCGGCTCGCGCTCGTTGGGCCGAGCCGCTGGAAGTCAGGATGAGGGGTGACGAGGCCGTCGTCCGTCCCGCCTATATTCGTTCGATGGCTGGACCACTCGTATTTCAGCGGGGTGGCGCAAAGCCCGGCGCGCACGGGATTCATTTCGACATACCGGTAGCAAGTAAGCACGTAGCGTTCGCTTTGTACCAAGCTCGACCGAAAGCGTCCCTCCCATAGGCTGCCAGTTCGTCCGTAGTTCCGGTTGACATACTGAGTGTGTAATTGGCTCAAGCGCTGCATCAACCGGGCGCAGCCGGTGGCGGCCCGCGCCGTCAGCAACAAGTGGACGTGGTTCGTCATCAGGCAATAGGCGTGCAGCTCGCATTGGCTCGCCGGAAGCAACCGGCGCAGATGAAATAGATAAAACCGGCGATCCTCATCGCTATAGAAGCAGGGTTGCCGGTTGTTGCCGCGATGGACCACGTGCACGGGTACACCGGCAAGCATGATGCGGGCGCGCCGAGGCATGAGCGAACAAACGGGCGGCCGTCCCCATCGTTGACGAAAAACGTGGTCTGTCCCTGATTTCGGACGGTTAGGGCAGCTCGGCGGCGCGGCGGAAGTGGCGCTGCGACTCGCCCGGCTGGCCGAGCTGCTCGGCGAGCCGCGCCAGCTCCAGGTGCGCGCCCCGCGTTTCCTCGAACGACAGGCTCGCTTCGAAGAAGCTGCGCGCCTTGCCCCACAGCTCGGCCTGCGCGCAAAGGCGGCCGAGCGTCGCGAGCAGCTCCGGATCGCGGCTTCGTTCGCCCAGCCAGCGCTCCGCGCGCTCGATGCGCAGCCGCGCCTCTTCGGCGCGCTGGTCGTGGTCGAGCGAGCCCGGCAGCTCGGCGTACAAGCCGACGAGCTTCGCGCTCCATTCGGTGGCGAGCGCCTTCTCCAGGATCTCGCGCGCAAGCTGAACCTTGCCGAGCGCGGTGGCATGCCGAGCCGCGGCGGCGGCGACACGCGGATGGATCTGGTCGCGCGCCGGTATCGCGCGCCAGCGGCGCTCGAAACCTTCGGCGTCGTCCGCCGCCCGCTGCAGGAGCTCGACGTTCGCCTGCACCTTGTACTCCTCGGCGAGCGCCGGCGCGATCGCGTCGCGCTTGACGAGCTGGCCGGCGAGGCGCAGCACCTCGTCCCATGCCCCGGTGCCGCGCTCGGCGCGCAGCAGCATGCGCGCGGCAGCGATGTGCCTGGGCCCCTCGCTTTGCAGGCGGCGCAGCGCGTCGCGCGCGGCGCCGAAGTCCCGCTCCTCGAGCGCAAGCTCGGCACGGCTGACGAGCTGCGCCGTCTGCAGGGATTTCCCGCTCGCGTCGGCGCGATCGAGCCAGCGGTCGCGCTTTTCGAAATCGCGCATCTGGTGCGCGGCGCGCGCGGCGAGGAGCGCGGCAAGGCCCGGCACCGGGCCCGTCTCGTAGGCGAGCGTGGCTTCCCTTTCGGCGCGGGTATAGCGCCCCTCGTAGTAAGCCTGCAGCGCCGCGGCGAGCGCGGCATGCGCCCGCTCGCGCCGGCGGCGGCTGCGATACGTGCGCACCGTGCCGGGAAGCGCGAGAACATGACCGAGCAGGCGCAGCAGCGCGTAGAGCAGGAGGAAAGCGCCAATGGCGACGAGCGTGAAGAAGAGCATCGTCACTTCGACCCGATACGGCGGATACACGAAAAGGACGTAGCCGGCGTCGACCCGGCCGAGGATGACCAGCGCGACGGCAGCCGCGAACACCGCCAGCAGCCAGAAGAGCGATCTCATCTCAGCCCGCGCATCTCATCCAGGCGTGCGTTCGCGGCGCGACTTGTAGCCGCGTACCGCGTCGAGGCTTTCGGAGATCGTCGGCATCTCGAAGCTGATCGAAACGCCCGTCAGCTGCCTGAGCTGCGCGAGGGCTTCCACCGTGCGCTTCGAGCGCGGGTCGAAATAGCGCTGCACCCAGCCAAGCGCCGTACGCAGGTCTTCGCGATAGCCCGCCTCGTCGCGCGCGAGGAGCGAGGCGCGCGCATTCAGCAGGCGCAGCCGCAGGTTCTCGCGAACGAAATAGGCCTGCGAGGGCGGCAAGAGCGGCGGCTCGCTCGCGCCGATGCGCCGCACGACGACGAGCTGGGAGATTTCGTTCCACACTTCGCTCCCCAGCCGCGCGAGAAGGCCGGCATCGGGACCGGCCGGCTCCTTCGTCACGTTCGGCCGCTCGAGCCGCTCCTCGAAAGCGAGCGGCAGCGAATCGACGCCGGCGATCAGATTGTCGATGCGCAGCGCGACCGCCGGGAAATCCACGCTCGGCGCGGCCTTCAGCCGCTCGATGTCGCGCGCCAGCGCGCGCTTGATCGGCGCGAACTGCGGCCGGTCGGAGCGGCTCAGGCGCGCTTCCGCGAGCTGCAGCGCAAGCAACGCCGCGCGCACGTTGCGGGCGAGCTGCAGCTGCTGCGAGGCGATGGCGAGCACTTGCTCGATCTCCGCGAGCTGCCACTCGTCGCGGTTGCGGGAAAGTTCCTGGTAGAGCGCTTCCAGCGCGAGCTGCTGGCTTTGCGATTCGGCAAGCCTCGCTTCCAGCTGGCCGACCTTGACCTGCGCTTCGCGCACGGCTTCCTGTCCCTGGCGCGAGACCGAGCGCGCTTCGCGCGCGTCGGCTTCGATATCGCGCAGCCGGCGCGCGAGCTCTTCCTGCGTCGCGCCGATCCGCTGGCGGGTATCGAGCCAGGAGAGCGCGGCAAGGGCGGCGGCGAGGATCACCGCGATCAGGACGAGCACCGTCAGCCGGGTGCTCGCGGTCGATGCGGCAGGCGCTACGGGGGTGGAATCCGAGGCTGCCGAGGCGCGCTCAGGTTCGCTCATGAAAATATGCTACCAGCCGCTCGATCATCTCGCCGTCGCCTGGGCCGGCGACGATCGCCTGGCGGATGCCGAGCTGCAGCGCATGGCTCGCCACTCGCTCGTGCGGCACGAAGAGCGGCGTGGCGGCGACGAGATCGGCGCCGAAGATGGCGAGCAGATTGTCGACGCCTTGCGCGGAATATGCGGTCGCGGCGTCCACTTCGCCGCTTTTCCAGCGCCCGGCGAGCGGCGCGGGGTCCCGGCCGGATTTCGCGCGCCGATAGCATTGCGCGTATTCCACGCTCGCACCGCGCGCGGCGAGCGATTCGGCAAGGAGCGGCCGCCCTCCTTCGCCACGTACGATCAATACGCGTTTCCCGGCGACTTCGTGCATCGCCGGCAGCGCGAGCAACGCCTCGCTGTCCGCGCCTTCCACCGGTGCCAGCACGTCCGGCACGCCGCCGCGCTCGAGCTCGCGGCGTGTGCCGCTGCCGATCGCCGCGGCACGCACGCGGCGGGGCCAGGCACCGACGGCCGGAAGGGCGACTCGCACCGCGGACGGGCTCACGAAGACGGCGATATCGAACTGCGCCAGCCTGGCGAGCGCGGCCGGCGCCGGCAGAGGCTCGATCTCGATGACCGGGAAGAGGATCGCCCGTCCGCCGCGCGCTTCGATCAGGCGCGCCAGCGGCTCGGCCAGGTCTTTCGGTCGCGTAACGACGACGCCGCGCCCGGCGAAGCTCATCGCAAGGCTTGCAGGATGGCGTCGGCGCCCTGGTCGCGCAGCGCCTGGGCGGCGGCCGCACCCACCGCTTCGGGATCGCTGCCTTCCGCGCGGGAGCGGACGATGCGCCGGCCGTCGGCGGAGGCGACGAGGGCGCGCAGCGTCAGCCGCCCGTCGACCATCACCGCATAAGCGCCGAGCGGAAGCGTGCAGCTTCCGCCGAGCGCCCGGCTCACGGCCCGCTCGGCGCGCACGCAAAGCGCGGTATCGCGGTCGGCGAGCGAGCCGAGCAGCTTGACCACCTCGGGACGGTCGCCCAGGCACTCGAGGCCGAGCGCGCCCTGCCCGGGCGACGGCAGGCTCTCATCGACGGAAAGGCGCGCACGGATGCGCTGTCCGAGACCAAGCCGTACCAGCCCGGCCACCGCGAGCACGACGGCGTCGTATTCGCCGCGATCGAGCTTGGCGAGCCGCGTCTCCACGTTGCCGCGCAGAAGCTTGATCTCGAGCGAGGGGTAGCGCTCGCTCACCTGCGCAGCCCGGCGCAGGCTCGACGTGCCGACGATGCCCCCTGCCGGCATCTCGGCGATCGTGCCGTAGCGGCTCGAGACGAAAGCGTCGCGCGGGTCTTCGCGCGCGCTGATCGCGGCAAGCGTAAACCCCGGCGGCAGCTCGGCCGGCACGTCCTTCATCGAGTGCACCGCGAGATCCGCGCGGCCCTCGCTCATCGCGGCCTCGAGCTCCTTCACGAACAGGCCCTTGCCGCCCACCTGCTCGAGGCTGCGGTCGAGCACCTCGTCGCCGCGCGTGCTCATCGGCAGGAGCTCGACCGCGAGGCCGGCATGCAGCGCCTCGAGCCGCGCTTTCACGTATTCGGCCTGCCAAAGCGCGAGACGGCTTCGGCGCGTGGCGATGACGAGCCGGGTCAAGGCCGTTCCGCGATCAGCTCGCGCACCGTCGGCCACTGGCGCCGGCTGATCGGCAGCCGCTCGGTGAGGCCGTCGAGCACCACCTGCCAATGCGCTTCCTCGTCGCCGCCGCCCGTGCGCTCGAAACCGCGGATCGCGCTGCGCGCCACCAGGCAATTGCGGTGGATGCGCACGAACGGCTCGCTGAACTCGCGCTCGAGCGCGATCAGCGACTCTTCGATCAGGTGCTCGCGCTCGCGCGTGCGCACGGTCACGTACTTCTGCTCCGCGCGCAGGAACAGGATGTCGCGCACCGGCACGAGAACGATGCGATGGCGCTCGGAGACGGAAAGGTATTCGCGCGGACCGCCGGCCGCGCGCGCCAGCTGCTCGCGCCCGGGCGCACCGTTGCCTGCCGCCTTCTTCAGCGCGGCGGCGAGGCGCGCCGCGCGCACCGGCTTCAGCAGGTAATCGAGGGCGTTCAGCTCGAAGGCCTCGAGCGCATGCTTGTCGTGCGCGGTGACGAAGACGATGGAGGGCGGCTTGTCGAGCCCGGCAAGGTGCCGCGCCAGCTCGATGCCGTCCATGCCCGGCATGCGGATGTCGAGGAGCAGCACTTCGGCGCCGCTTTGCGGCAGGCGCTCGAGCGCCTCGATGCCGTTGCGCGCCTCGCCCGCCACCGTATTC
This sequence comes from Burkholderiales bacterium, assembly GCA_036524215.1. Lineage (GTDB taxonomy): Bacteria > Pseudomonadota > Gammaproteobacteria > Burkholderiales > SG8-39 > SCGC-AG-212-J23. The sequence goes on along the minus strand of DATDCR010000294.1, from coordinate 4,022 downwards.
GGCACCTCGGGGGCGATGTCCTGCAGCAGCTCCTTCAGGCGCTCGCGCGCCGGCGTCTCGTCGTCGGCGATGAAGACGCGGATCATGAGGCGCTTCTTCTGTACGGAATTTCGATCTCCACCCGGTAGCGCTCCTTGTCGATGGTCGTCTGGAGGCGGGCCTCGGCGTCGAAGAATAGCGCGAGCCGCTCGCGGATGTTATCGAGAGCCATGCGATTGCCGGCACGCTGGTTGCCGGCTTCCAGGTGCGGGTTCTCGATCGCGGCATAGACCCGGTCGCCGCGGCGCTCGACCCGGACCAGCACCTCTCCGGGGCCGGTTCCCGGCTCGACGCCGTGGTAGACGGCGTTCTCGAGAAGCGGCTGCAGCACCATGGGCGGCAGCAGGGCGTCGGAGGGCGAGCCCTCGAGCTCCCAGCGGATGTGAAGCCGATCGCCCAGGCGCAGCTGCTCGATGTCCGCGTAGCGCTCGAGCAGCTCGATCTCATCGGCGAGGCGCACGAACTGGCGCGCGTCGGCCATCAGCGTGCGGAAGAGATCCGCCAGGTCCTCGAGCGCGCGCTCCGCGCGCTTGGGATCGCGGCGGATCAATGCCAGCACCGCGTTCAAGCTGTTGAAGAGGAAATGCGGGCGGATGCGCGCCTGCAGGGCCTGCAAGCGCGCTTCGGCCAGCGCCGGAGAAAACGCTTTGGTGTGCAACCTGAAGTAGGCAAGCAAGAGCAGCGCCGCCAGCGCAGTGAGGACGAGCGTGCGCGCAAGGCTCGGCATCGCCTCGATGGCGACCATTCGCACCGCCATGTGATAGGCGCCGGCAAGGACGACGACGATCGCGAGCACGGCGGCACCGCCGGCCCAGTAGGGCAGCCGCGCGAGCATCGATGAAGAGGCAAAGAGCACGATCAACACGATGAGCAGCAGCGGCTCGAGAAACGCCGCGGCTTGCACGAATCGCTCGAGCGCGGCGGCCACGCTCGGCGCCGCGTACAGCGTTCCGGCGAGCGCGAGCGCGTTCACCGCCAGCAGGACGCGCGCGATCACCGCCAGATTGCGGAAATCGGGCAAAAGGTCCGGATAGGTGTTTTGTCTTATACTCGGCACGCTTACGAACAAGTCTTAAACCGCATTCAAATCTGATTGTGCGAGCATGGCGAGCAAGCCGCAACTTTGGTCCGGCCGCTTCAAGGAGCCCGTCGACGCGCGGGTAAAGCGCTTCGGTGCGTCGGTCGGCTTCGACCAGCGCCTCGCCCAACAGGACATCACCGGCTCGCTCGCGCATGCTCGCATGCTGGCGGCGGCGGGCATCATCGCGAAGCGCGATCTTAAGGCGATCGAGCGGGGCCTCGGGCGCATCCGCAAGGAAATCGAGGACGGCCGCTTCAAATGGTCGCTCGACGCGGAAGATGTGCACCTCAACATCGAGCGCCGCCTCACCGCCCTCGTCGGCGAAGCCGGCAAGCGCCTGCATACGGCGCGCTCGCGCAACGACCAGGTCGCGACCGACCTGCGCTTGTGGCTGCGCCAGGAGATCGACGCGATCGATGCCCTGCTGGGCGATCTCATCGCTGCGCTCGTCGAGCAGGCGCAGCGGCACGCCGCCCTCGTCATGCCCGGCTTCACACACCTGCAGGTCGCGCAGCCGGTGACCTTCGGCCACCACCTCATGGCGTATGTCGCCATGCTGGAGCGCGACCGGGAGCGCCTGGTGGAAGGCAGAAAAAGGGTGAACCGCCTGCCCCTCGGCGCGGCGGCGCTCGCCGGGACGAGCTTCCCGATCGATCGCGAGCGGGTGGCGCGCGAGCTCGGTTTCGACGGCGTGTGCGAGAACTCCCTCGATGCGGTGTCCGACCGCGATTTCGCGATCGAGTTCTGCGCCTTCGCGGCGCTCGCCATGGTTCACCTTTCCCGGCTGGCCGAAGAGGTGATCCTGTGGTCGAACCCGCGCTTCGGCTTCGTGCGCCTGCCGGACAGCTTCTGCACCGGCTCCTCGATCATGCCGCAGAAGAAGAACCCGGACGTGGCGGAGCTGGTGCGCGGCAAGAGTGGCCGCGTGGTCGGCAGCCTTGTTGCGCTGCTTACGCTGATGAAGGCGCAGCCGCTCGCGTACAACAAGGATAACCAGGAGGACAAGGAGCCGCTTTTCGATGCCGCCGACACGGTCAGGGACAGCCTCGCGGTATTCGCCGGGCTCGTGCGCGGCCTGCAACCGGTGCCGGAGGCGATGCTCGCGGCGCTTGCCGAAGGTCATGCCACCGCCACCGACCTCGCCGATTACCTGGTGCGCAAGGGCCTGCCGTTTCGCGATGCGCACGAGGCCGTGGCGCGCGCCGTGCGCGAGGCGGAGCGGCTGGGAACGGACCTCGCCCGCCTACCGATCGCCACGCTCCGGCGCTTCTCGCCCAAGATCGGCAACGACGTGAAGCGCGTGCTCTCTGCGGAAGGCTCGGTGGCGGCGCGCAACCATGTCGGCGGCACGGCGCCGGCGCAGGTGCGCAAGGCGGCCGCGCGGGCGCGCAAGCGCCTTTCGAAATGAGCGAGCGAGGCAAGCTCACCCAGATCGGCAAGTACCCTGTCCTCCGCAAGCTCGGCGAAGGCGCCACCTCGGAGGTCTATCAGTGCCGCGATCCCTTCAACGACCGCGACGTCGCCATCAAGGTGGCGTTCCCGGAGACCTTCCAGGATCCTGAGCGCGGAAGCATCTATCGCAAGCTTTTCCTGACCGAAGCCTCGCTCGCCGGCAAGCTGCAGCACCCGCACATTTGCCAGATCTACGATGCCGTGGCGGACGAAAGGCTGCACTACCTCGTCATGGAGTACGTCGACGGCGGCACGCTGGAAAAATACTGCAAGGCGGAGACCCTGCTGCCGGTCGAGCGCGCGGTGGAGATGGTGTTCAAGTGCACGCGGGCGCTCGAGTTCGCCCATCGCCTTGGCGTCACGCACCGCGACCTCAAGCCGGCGAACATCCTGCATACGGGCGAGACGCAGGTGAAGATCACGGACTTCGGCGCAGCGCTCATCGCCAGCGGCGATACGACGCAGATCGCCTCGATCGGCTCGCCGGCCTACATGTCGCCGGAGCAGGTGAAGGAGCAACCGGTCGATCACCGCACGGACATCTACTCGATGGGCGTGGTGATGTACCACCTTCTCACGGGGCGGCTGCCCTTCCAGGGCGCGAACAACTTCAGCCTGATCTACCAGATCACGAACGAGACGCCGCCGTTGCCTTCGACGCTCCGTGCGGGGCTGCCGCCGCAGGTCGACGCGATCGTCTCGCGCGCGATGACGCGGGAAGCGGCCAACCGCTACCCGGACTGGCAGCCGTTCTCCGCCGACCTCGCGCAGGTGTTTCGTGCCGAGCGCAGCGTGGCGCACAAGGCGCAGGAGTTTGCCGACTCCGAGCGCTTCGAGACCTTGCGCTCGCTCGCCTTCTTCCACGAGTTCTCGGATGCCGAGCTGTGGGAAGTCGCACGCATCTCGAGCTGGCGGCATGCCGATGCCGGCCAGTCGGTCATGAAGGAAGGCCAGGCGGCGGAAGATTTCTGCATCCTCGCCGAGGGCGAGGTGAAGGTCACCCGGCGCGGCAAGCTGCTCAACGTGCTGCGCGCGGGGGAATGCTTCGGCGAAATGGCGTATCTCTCGCGCGCCGACCACCGGCGGGGCGCGGACGTGACGGTGACCGGCGAGGCCAACATCATCTCCATTCCGACGGTGAACCTGGCGCAGATGTCCGACGGCTGCCGGCACAAGCTCGACCGCGCCTTCATGACCATCCTCGTCGAGCGCCTGGCGGCCGCGAACCTGCGGCTTTCCGGTGTCTAGCGTGGAGCAGGTCGGCAACTACCCGGTCCTGCGCAAGATCGGCGAGGGCGCGACCTCGGAAGTCTTCCTCTGCCAGGACCCCTTTCGCGACCGCGAGGTCGCGGTGAAGCGCATCTTTCCGGAAGCGCTGCGCGATCCGACGCGCGGGCGGCTGTTCCGCAAGCTCTTCTTCGCCGAAGCCTCGCTCGCCGGCAAGCTGAAC